>JBOGVH010000228.1:0-4032 GCA_050695235.1 Actinomycetota bacterium | reverse complement strand
GTGCGAACCGGCACCGCGACATCGCGCCCTTGAACCTACCGACGGGCTCCGTTATCCGGTCACTCGAGGGAGCACGTACCAGGCGAGGAACGCGAGGATCGCCAGGACGATGATCACGATCGCCGTGTACTTGATCGCCGCGTACCCCACGAGCGAGTTCGACTCGGGTTCGTGGATCGTCGGTTGCTCGTGCACGTGCTGATCCTGTTGGTAGCTCATCCCGTCACCTCCTCTCGTTCCGCGGGCGCCTTGGTTGCGCGGGCGCTCACCCCGGACCGGCTCGCTAGCTCGCTCGCCGGTCCAGAGCCCGTTCCAACTGTGCCTTGGTCATCCGTGAGCGGCCCCGGATCCCACGATCCTTCGCCTCTTCGTACAGCTGGTGGTAGGTCCGTCCGCCTGGCCCTTCGTGCGAGCGGAGCCCCCCGCGGCGGCCCGAGGAGATGTCCTCGATGGACGTCCGGCTGGCCTCCTCGGCCTCGCCGGCCCGCGCCCGCTCCTTGTTCACGGTGCGGGCCGCGATCTCCTCAGCCAAGTTCTCGGGCTCGCCTCGCTCGCGGAGCCCTTGCTTGATGTGCTCGTACTGCCGCTCGCGCTTCTGGTTCCAGGCTCTCTGCGGCATGTCTACCTCCTGACCCCCACCTCGCGGTCCCGCTCGACCGCGACGGTCTTCAATCCGCCGAGGAACCCGCCGATCACGGTGACGACTCCACCGGCAAGGATCAGCCACATCCCGACCTGAAGATCGTCCACCGCATTCACGATGTCTGCACGGATGGCCTGGATCAGGAACAGCACGAAGGCCACGATGCCCAGCGCTCCGGCCAACCGGATCAGCCATCCACCCCGGGTCGTCAGGCCGATCAGGCCGAGGATGGCGACGCCGATCACGATCGCGCCGGCCGACGTGATGAACCGCGAACCACCGGACAGAGTGGTCCGATAGAAGGCCTCCCAGCTCATCGAGGTGCCGGCGATGCCGTTCACCCAATCAAGCATGGCCCCCACGATCAGCAGGGCCGCGCCGGACAGGGTGAGGATCACCCGGCCGAGCATCGAGCCGACCGGCATGAAGCTCGCCACTTCCTCGCGCCGCTCGCCGACGCGCTCGGGCGTGGTGCCCTCAGGCACGTAGCTGGAGTCCTTGGTCCTGTCGACGACCACCGGATCGTTACGGTCGACCACGACCGGCTCGTCCTCGGTGTCTGTCGTTCGATTCCGCCACATGTCTTCACCCCCTTGGTGCACGTGGCGTGCCGCCGGCCCCTCGGGCCGGTCAGGCAGGGGTTTTCCCCGAGGCCGGGGTCCTCAAACGCCCACCCCTCGTTTGCGCCCGGCAGCGCCCGGGTACAGGCACCGCAGAGGCGAAAGGGGCGAAATATGGGAATCATCGCGTGGCTGATCGTTGGACTCGTGGCCGGAGCCATCGCACGAGCACTTCTCCCCGGGCCGGATCCCATGGGGGCCTTGGGAACACTGCTTCTCGGGCTGGTCGGCTCGGTGATCGGAGGCCTGGTCGGCAACCTCCTCGTCTCGGGCGACCAGGATCTGACGCCTGCGGGACTGATCGGCTCGATCCTTGGGGCGGTGATCGCACTCCTCGTCTACCGGGCGGCCACAAGGCGCCGCCCGGCCTGAACAAGCGTGGGGGGCCGGGCTCCCTCACGGCGCCCGCTACCCTCTCCCGCCGGAGACCGGCCCTCCCCCTCAAGACGCCGAGCCGTCTTTCCGGCGCCAGGTACGACATTCGGCCGATTCCCTCGCGCCCTCGCGGCTCCTACCCTGGGCCTGCAACGCCCTGAGGGAGAGGATCGGCCCATGGAGAGGCCCCCGCGGCGATCGGCACTCGGCATCATGGTCGTCGCGGCGATCGTGGTCGCGTCGTTCGGCGCACCGGCCGGGGCCGCCCCTTCGCCACCGCCGGCACAGCTCGCCGACCGCGATCGCAACCATCTCTCCGACGATCTCCAGGCCGAGCTCCGCGACGCAACCGCGGAAACGCGGTTCGCCGTGCTCGTCGCGTTCTCCCGCCCGGGGGGCGTCGCCTCGGCTCGAGAAGCCGTCGGTCCGTTCAGGGTCACCCAGCGCTTCGAGCTGATCAGGGGGTTCGCCGCCGTCATGACCCGCGCGCAGGCCGAAGCCCTCGCCGAGACACCCGGCGTCTTCCGGGTGGAGCGGGACTTCCCTGTTCAAGCCACGATGGACGCGGCCGATCGGGGCTTCGGTACCGAGGCGGCGCGCCAGGACTTCGACGTCACCGGCCAGGGCGTCGAGGTGTGCGTCGTCGACACCGGCGTCGATCCCGCCCACGAGCAGCTCGACTCCAAGAGATCACTGGACTCGACCTCGATCGCGTTCTTCGACGCGGTGAACGGCCTGACCACCGCCTACGACGACCACGGCCACGGGACACACGTCGCGTCCATCGCGGTCGGCGACGGCACCGGCGGCTCCCAGGCCGCGACCTTCGGCGGCGTGGCCCCGGGCGCCAGCCTGTCGGTGGCCAAGGTCCTGAACGCCCTGGGGTCGGGCACGGCGGGCCAGGTCATCGCCGGCATCGACTGGTGCGCCGACCGGCCGAGCGTCCGCGTGATCTCCATGAGCCTCGGAAGCTCCGTGGCCTCCGACGGCCAAGACGCCATCAGCCGGTCGGTCGATCGGGCCGTCGTGGAGAAGGGGAAGGTAGTCGTGGTCGCCGCGGGCAACTCTGGCGACGGCCCGAGCACCGTCGGCTCGCCCGGCGCGGCCGCCCAGGCCATCACGGTGGGCGCCGTGGCCGAGTGGTCCGCGCCACCTGGTGCGGCGAACCACTCGGACGGCGTGTACCTCCCGTACTTCTCCAGCCGCGGCCCGACGCTCGACGGGCGGGTCAAGCCCGACGTCACGGCGCCGGGCGTCACCATCACCGCCGCCCAAGCCGGAACGAATGGCTACGTCACCTTCAGCGGCACGTCGATGGCCACCCCGTTCGTCTCCGGTACGGTGGCCCTCGGCCTTCAAGGACACCCGACGTGGACGCCGGACGAGGTGCGGAGCGCCATCGAGGGAACGGCGCAGGACCGCGGAGCGGCCGGAAAGGACAACGACTGGGGAGCAGGGGTCCTGGACGGCTACGACTTCGTGGCTCGGGCCGAGGGGACCACGGGCCACACGGCGTTCCCCGCCAACACGAGGATCCAGGGCACCGTGACCGACCACGGGACGTGGACTCGCGACTTCACCGTGGGATCGGCTGACCTCGCCGTCCCCATCGGCGCCACGATCATCATCGAGGGCACTCCCGAGTGCGTCCTCGGATTCGGCGGCTTCTGTTTGGAGTACAACTGGGGGCCCGACCTCGACGCCGAGCTTCTCGACCCGGATGGGGTCGTCATCGCCTCGAGCACATGTGCGGCCGGTGCCGAGTGCAAGATGGGGCGCCAAGAAACACTGCACGCCATGCCCACGGCGGCGGGCACGTACACCATTCGCGTGTCTCCGTTCGAGGGCGACCCGTTCTTCGGCCGCGGTGGCTCCTTCGCCATCGACCTGTCGACCGGGCCGGTGGGTGGGACTCCTCCGCCTCCGCCTCCGCCCCCGCCGCCTCCGCCTCCCCCACCGCCTCCGCCTCCCGACGCGACCATGCATGTGGGGGATCTCGACGGGACCGCGACGCGCACCGCGAACAGGCGGTGGACGGCCACCGTGACCATCGGTGTGCATGACGGGGGTCACGCGGCGCTCGATGGCGTTGTCGTCTCCGCCAGCTGGCAGGGCGGCGCCTCCGCGACGTGCACGACCGGAGCAAGCGGCGCCTGCTCGGTCAGCAGGCAGTTCCGGAACTCCAGGACGAGCGTGTCGCTCACGGTGAGCAACCTGTCGAAGACGGGCTACGCGTATCAGCCCTCGGCCAACCACGACCCGGACGGCGACAGCAACGGCACCACCATCAGCGTGAGCAGGCCGGCCTGATCGATCGGGACATGCGAACGCCCCGACCGATCAGGTCACCCGACGGACCGGGCCTCGAGCCTCGGCGCGTGCGCCCGCTCGAAC
>JBOGVH010000227.1:0-2179 GCA_050695235.1 Actinomycetota bacterium | reverse complement strand
GGCCGCATCCTGTCCGCCCCGGTCGGGGACGCCCTGCTCGGCCGGGTGGTCGACCCCCTGGGGCGGCCCCTCGACGGCAAGGGTCAGGTGGCCTCGCAGACCACCCGACCCCTGGAGGTGCAGGCTCCGTCGGTGGTCTCGCGGCAGCCGGTGAAGGAGCCCCTCCAGACCGGGATCAAGTCGATCGACGCCATGACGCCGATCGGCCGCGGCCAGCGCGAGCTCATCATCGGGGACCGACAGACCGGCAAGACCGCCATCGTCGTCGACACGATCATCAACCAGCACGAGCTGTGGGGCACCGACCGCCAGGTGAAGTGCATCTACGTGGCCGTGGGACAGAAGGGCTCGACGGTCCGAGAGGTGGTCGAGGCGCTCGACGAGCACGGGGCGATGGATTACACGGTGGTGGTCAACGCTCCGGCCGCCTACCCGGCCTCGTTCAAGTACATCGCGCCGTACGCGGGCTCGGCCATCGGGCAGTACTGGATGTACGAGGGAGAGCACGCCCTCGTGGTGTTCGACGACCTGTCGAAGCAGGCGGAGGCATACCGCGAGATCTCCCTCTTGCTCCGCCGCCCGGCCGGCCGGGAGGCCTACCCGGGCGACGTCTTCTACCTGCACTCCCGGCTCCTCGAGCGGTGCGCCAAGCTTTCCGACGAGCTGGGGGGTGGCTCGTTGACGGGCCTTCCCATCGTGGAGACCAAGGGCAACGACATCTCCGCCTACATCCCGACCAACGTCATCTCCATCACCGACGGGCAGATCTACCTCGAGCCCGACCTGTTCTACGCGGGGGTCAGGCCCGCCATCAACGTGGGGATCTCCGTGTCCCGGGTCGGCGGCAACGCCCAGATCCGGGGGATGAAGCAGGTGGCCGGCCGGCTCCGCCTGGACCTCGCGCAGTACCGCGAGCTCGAGTCCTTCGCCGAGTTCGGATCCGAGCTGGACAAGGCGTCCCAGCAGCAGCTGGCCCGGGGGGCCAGGGTCGTGGAGATCCTGAAGCAGGCTCAGTACCAGCCCATGTCGGTCGAGCGCCAGGTCATCTCGGTCTACGCGGTGACGGGCGGGTACCTGGACGACGCCCCGGTCGACGACTGCAAGCGGTTCGAGACCGAGCTGCTCGACTTCGTGGCCACCCGCCACCCCGAGATCGGCGAGCACGTCCGGGAGCAGGGCGACCTCCCGGAGGAGGTCGAGGCCAAGCTGAAGGAAGCCATCCTCGCGTTCAAGGAGATCTTCGCCCCCACCGAGGGCGGTGCGGGAAGCGCGGCGGCCCTCGGCGCGCCCACCCCGCCCGACCAGGTCAAGCCAGACGTCGGGTGGGACCGGATGTCGTCGGTTGACCAGGACGAGGACGAGGACAGGGAGAGCTGACCGGGTGGGCGCGCAGCTCCGGCTCGTTCGGCGGCGGATCCGTTCCATCCAGTCGACGAAGAAGATCACCAAGGCCATGGAGTTGATCGCAGCGTCCCGCATCCTGAAGGCGCAGCAGCGGGTGGAGGCGGCACGGCCCTATGCGGAGCTGCTCACGCGAGCCATGGAGGACGTGGCGAGGCAGACCGGCGAGATCGTTCACTCGCTCCTGGAGGAGCGCCCGCATCCGGAGCGAGCCGGCGTACTGGTGATGACCTCCGACCGGGGGCTGGCCGGCGCGTACAACGCGAACGTCTTGAAGCGTGCCGAGGACCTCATGGCCCGCCTGCGGCAGCGGGGGATCGAGCCGATCATCTACGTGTCCGGGCGAAAGGGCGTCGGCTATCTCCGGTTCCGTGGCTTCTCCATCGAGCAGAGCTGGACCGGCCACAGCGAGGTCCCCACGTACGAGGTGGCCGAGCGCATCGGCACGGCGCTCATCGAGGCGTTCGCCGAGCACCGGATCGACGAGCTGTACGCGGTGTACACGGACTTCCGCTCCGCGTTCACCACGCGCGCGACCGACCGGCGCTTCCTGCCCATCGCCCCGGAGGAGGTAGGCCGCCGCGAGCCCGGCGTGCCGTACGCCGAGTACATCTTCGAGCCGGAGCCATCGGCGATCCTGGACGAGCTCCTGCCTCAGTACGTGATCACGAAGGTCTACGCCGCGTTTCTCGAGTCGGCCGCGTCGGAGAACGCGAACAGGCGGCGGGCCATGAAGGCGGCCACCGAGAACGCGGAGGACCTGACCAAGGTACTGACT
>JBOGVH010000226.1:0-2998 GCA_050695235.1 Actinomycetota bacterium | reverse complement strand
CGTACCTCGCCGGGCAGTACACGGGGGCGATCATCGGCGCGGTGCTGGTGTACCTGGCGTATTACCCGCACTGGGCACCGACGGAGGACCCGGGGACCAAGCTCGCGGTGTTCTGCACCGGACCGGCCATCCGCAACTACGTGGCCAACTTCATCACGGAGGTCATCGGGACGTTCGCCCTGCTGCTCGGCGTGCTCGCCATCATCGGCAACGAGCTGACGGTCGGGTTCGCGCCGCTGTTGATTGGCCTGCTCGTGCTGGCCATCGGGCTGTCGCTGGGCGGCCCGACGGGGTACGCCATCAACCCGGCAAGGGACCTCGGTCCGCGGATCGCGCACTTCTTTCTGCCGATCCCGGGCAAGCGAGATTCGGACTGGTCCTACGCATGGATCCCGGTAGTGGCTCCGATCGTCGGAGGCATCCTGGGGGCGTGGTTCTACAAGGGGATGTTCACGTAGGGGAAGCGGCCGCTCCGCCGCGGGAAGGAGCCCATGTGAAGAAGCTGATCAACAAGCCGGAGGACGTCGTCACCGAGGCGCTCCAGGGCATCGCGGCGGCACATCCTGACCTCGTACGGGTCCACACCAACCCGAACTACATCGTTCGGGCGGATGCGCCCGTGCAAGGGAAGGCGGCCCTGGTCTCGGGGGGCGGCTCCGGTCACGAGCCCATGCACGGTGGCTTCGTGGGGATGGGCATGCTGGACGCGGCATGCCCGGGCGAGGTGTTCACCTCCCCCACCCCCGACCAGATGCTGGAGGCGACGAAGGCGGTGAACGGCGGCGCGGGCGTCGTCCACATCGTGAAGAACTACACGGGCGATGTCATGAACTTCGACATGGCGGCCGAGATGGCCCGAGGCGAGGGCATCGAGGTCGAATCGGTCCTGGTCGACGACGACGTGGCGGTGCAGGACAGCCTGTACACCGCCGGTCGCCGAGGAGTCGGCACGACCGTGCTCATGGAGAAGATCGCCGGAGCGGCGGCGGAGGAACGCCGAGCGCTGAAGGAGGTCGCGGAGATCGCACGGCACGTGAACGCGAACGGGCGGAGCATGGGAATGGCCCTGACCTCGTGCACCGTGCCGGCGGCCGGCAAGCCCACCTTCGAGATCGGCGACGACGAGATGGAGATCGGCATCGGGATCCACGGCGAGCCCGGCCGGCAGCGGATGAAGCTCAAGCCGGTCAACGAGATCGTGGAGATGATGGCGGTCGCCGTCGTGGAGGACGTACCGTACGAGAAGGGCGACGAAGTCCTGGCGTTCGTGAACGGCATGGGCGGGACGCCCCTCATCGAGCTCTACGTCGTGTACAACGAGGTGAACAAGTTCCTGGCGGGACGGGGCATCAAGATCACCAGGAACCTGATCGGCTCGTACATCACGTCGCTCGAGATGGCGGGGTTCTCCATCACGCTGCTCAAGCTGGACGACGAGCTCACGAAGTTGTGGGACGCGCCGGTCAAGACCCCGGGGTTGCGCTGGGGAGTCTGAGCATCCCACGAGGCGGCCGCCCGAGTGGTGGCGAGCGAGGAAGGAGGGTCGGTGAGCGTCCCGTACGACCAGGTGGTCCAGTTCGTCCGGACGTTCGCCAAGGTGGTGTCGGAGAACCGGGAGTATCTGACCGGCCTGGACTCCGCCATCGGCGACGCGGACCACGGGATCAACATGGATCGTGGGATGAGCGCCGCCCTCACCAAGCTCGACGGCGTGCCGGAGGGAGACGTCGGCAACCTGTTCAAGACGGTGGGGATGACCCTCGTCTCCACCGTGGGGGGGGCCGGGGGACCCCTGTACGGCACGCTGTTCATGCAGATGGGCATGGCCGTAGCCGGCAAGCCCGAGCTCACCTCGCAGGATTGGGCCGAGGCCCTCACGAAAGGGCTGGAGGGCGTGGTCATGCGGGGGAAGGCTGAGGTCGGTGACAAGACGATGGTCGACGCGCTGACGCCGGCCCGCGACGCGTTGAGGGAGGCCCTCGCGGAGGGGGCCTCCTTCGGCGACGCGCTCCGGCGCTCGGCCACCGCGGCCGAGGAGGGGATGAAGGGCACGATCCCCCTGGTGGCCCGGAAGGGTCGGGCCAGCTACCTCGGCGAGCGGAGCGCCGGCCATCAGGATCCCGGGGCCACGTCGAGCTTTCTGCTGCTGAAGACGGCCGCCGACACGTGGGCCGACGCGGACCCCTAGAGGAGGAAGAGGAGGACAGGGAGGCGCCATGGCGGAGTATGTAGGAGCACTGGACCAAGGCACGACCAGCACGCGGTTCATGATCTTCGACCACAGCGGCAAGGTGGTCGGGATCGACCAGAAGGAGCACGAGCAGATCTATCCGAAGCCCGGGTTGGTCGAGCACGACCCGATGGAGATCTGGCAGCGCTCCGAGGATGTGATCACCGGCAGCCTGAAGAAGGCCAAGATCCAGGCGGGCGACCTCGCGGCGGTGGGCGTCACGAATCAGCGCGAGACCACGGTGGTGTGGGAGAAGTCCTCGGGCAAGCCGGTCTACAACGCGATCGTGTGGCAGGACACCCGGACGGACAAGATCTGCAACGAGCTGGCAAAGGACGGCGGCCAGGATCGGTTCCGCTCGAAGGTCGGGCTGCCGCTCGCCACGTACTTCTCGGGACCGAAGATCAAGTGGATCCTCGACAACGTCGACGGCGTGCGCGAGCGCGCCCAGCGAGGCGAGGTCCTGTTCGGAAACATCGACAGCTGGTGCATCTGGAACCTCACCGGCGGCCCGGAGGGCGGGGCGCACGTCACCGACGTGTCCAACGCCAGCCGGACCATGCTCATGAACCTGGAGACCCTCGATTGGGACGAGGAGATCCTGGGCATCATGGGCATCCCCCGGGCCATGCTGCCGCAGATCAAGCCCTCGAGCGAGGTCTACGGCGAGGCCAAGGGCGCGCTGGCGGGTATCCCGGTTGCCGGCGACCTCGGCGACCAGCAGGCGGCCGTGTTCGGCCAGACCGCCTTCGACGTCGGCGACGCCAA
>JBOGVH010000225.1:0-2593 GCA_050695235.1 Actinomycetota bacterium | reverse complement strand
CTCGTGGTGATGTCGGATAACCTGCGTGGCCTCACCGAGGAACCGGATCGGGGCCACGATCTGGGCGCCGATCACGGGATGGCCTCGCATGAGCGCCCATTCGTCTCCCGAGAGGGGTCCCGCCTTGCACAGGATGTCCTCGGGGATGCCGACCTTTCCCAGATCGTGCAGGAAGAACCCGTACCCGAGCTCCACGGCCTCGGCCAGCGCGGGGTCCACCCGCCGGGCCAGCGCCATCCCGAAGACCTGCGTGCGCTCCAGATGCCCCCGGGTGGTCCGGTCCTTGGCCTCGATCACCAGGGCCAGGGTCTTCATCGTGGCGATGTAGGACTCCTGAAGGCTGGACAGGACCGTCTCGAGCTCGGCGCTCCGCTGCCGCTCCAGCTGGTAGAGCTCCCCCAGCTCCCGCGCGAACACCTTGAGCTGCTCGTGGACGGTCGGGAGCTCGGGGTCCGGGACCCCGGGAACCGTCTGGGGAAGGGTCTTTTCTGTCATCGGCGCGGACGTTATCGCAGCGAGAAGGGCGAAATGCCGGATTAGCCTGCCGTTCTCGATGGACGGGGTCCATAGGGCCTCCGGCCCAAAGACCCATCCCCCAGAGGAAGGGGAGGATGGACGAAAGGCTTGGAAGGTTCCCCCGAGCGAACCACAAGGCAGGCTCAGGACAGGCTCAGGACAGGCTCAGGAAAGGACGAGGGAGGGGTCCTCCTTGTACCGCCGTTTGAGCTCGTCCTGGACCCGGTCCAGGACGTCGATCACGGCGGAGCGGTCCCGAGATACCTCATGCTCCTCGGCCTCGAGCACGTCCACGGCCCCACTCAGCCGCCGATCGTCGAGCGCGGACGGGTCGGACAGGCCGGCATCCATGGCCAGGCGCTCCACACGCCGACGTGCCTGGAGCAGCTCCTCCTCCGGCAGCCCGACCTTCACGGCTTCCCCTCGTGAGGTCACGTGGCCCTCGGAGGAGAGGACCTTCGACAGGCGCTCCACGAGCGTGCCCTCCTGTCCCGTCCCGCCGCGCCGCTCGACCTCGGCCTTCAGGATCTCCGCGCGGCCCTGGACCAGCCGGCGAAGCAGCGACAGGTACTCCCGCTCCGCGAGGCACTCGTCATGGCGGCTCCGCAGATCGTCGAGGGACATCGCCTCAAGCCGTTCCGCGTACTGCGGCTCGAGGATGCGATCGATCCGGCGGCTACCGCCTTGAACTGTCACCGTTACTCCATCGGCCGTGGGGCAAGCAGATTGTAGGGCCGGGAGCCCACCTCCGGCTCGGCGTTCAGCAGACGGCGAGGAGCGCGAGGTACGGATTGACGGCCCCGCCACCGCCCGGGTGGTACTCGAAGTGCAGGTGGTTCACCGACGTGTCCCCCGTGCTCCCGACGTGTCCGATCACCGTTCCCACCCCCACGCCTCCGGTGGCGCCGTAGGAGGATAGGTGGGCGTAGTAGGTCCAGTCGCCGCCCGATCCGTACACGATCACGGCCAGGCCTCCGAGGGTGTTCGCGGTCTGGACGGCGTTGCCGGGCTGGGCGGCGACGACCGGCGTGCCGTACGGGGCGATCATGTCGATCCCCTCGTGGACCCGGCCCCCCGACCGAGGCCAGCCGAAGGAGTCGACGAAGGAGTTCGGTCCCTGGACCGGGCAGGTGGAGATCGGCGCGCCGGGGATGGTGCGCAGACCGAGGACCGCCGCCAGCTGGTACTGCTTGCGGATCCGGTCTACTTCGGCCTGGAGGTCCGAGACGTCGGAGGAGATCGCCTGCTGGCTCGCCCGGAGCTGCTGGGCCTGGGCGGCCTGCTGCTTGGACAGGTCCGCCAGGTGGACTTCGGTGCGTCGGAGCTGCTCGGTAGTCACGCGGTTCTCGACGACGAGGTCGGAGTCCGCCTGTGCGATGTTCCCCAGGAACTCGATGCGGTCGGAGAACTCCGAGAAGGAGTTCGACGACAGCAAGAGGTCCAAGGTGCTGGCCGGTCCGGTCTCGAAGGCCAGCACGGCCCGTCGCTGGAAGCGGAGCCGGATCCGGTCGATCAGCCGCGCGAGACGATCGTGTTCCGCCTGTGTGGCGGTGAGCTCGTCCTGGGTTCGAGACAGGCGGGTCACGGCGTCCTGCCAGGCCGCCGTGGCTTGGTCCAGCCGGGTCTGGGCCGCCGCGAGCCGGGCCTTGGCCGAGTCCAGATCGGACTGCGCGTGGGCGAAAGTGGAGGAGGCTGCCAGGAAGCCCGCCACGACGGCAAGCGCGAGCAGCGATCGAAACCTTCTCCTGGGAGCGGTCGTCCGGGCCTCCTCGCGGTCGTCAGGGGCGCCGCCTCAGGGCGAGCGGAGGCTACCACCCGCCCCCCCGCCGGGCAACCTGCCACCGGCCGCATCCCTGCCCTGACCAGGGGCGATATCCTGGCCAGATGCGCGATGGAGGCCCGGAGGCGGCCCTCGAGGGTTCGCTCGTACGGCTTCGGGCCCACGAGGCCTCCGACTACGGACCCCTGAACGAGCTGTTCATCGACCCCGGGGTCCTGGAGGGCGTGGGGTTCGCCATGCCGCAGTCCCGCCAGGCGTACCGAGAGTTCGTCGAATCCGCGCGAGGGAAGGAAGAAC
>JBOGVH010000224.1:0-2362 GCA_050695235.1 Actinomycetota bacterium | reverse complement strand
CTACCCAGGGGCTCTGCATCTCATTCCAGGTAGACGTGGCTTTTCGGTGCGAGGTTTCCCTTGGGCGGACGGCCTACCCAGCCTCGCGAGCCACGAAGGCCTCGGTCAGGTGGTTCCAGGCGCAGTCGCGGCACACCTCCACCACGTAGCACCAGGCGTTGCGATGCCGGGTGGCCAGGGTCAGGCCCTGGTCCAGGGTCCACACCCGGCCGTTGTTCGAACCGAGGCCGTCGGCGTAGACGTAGGCCAGCAGCACGAGCTTGGATCTCCCGCACACCGGGCAGTCCCGACGAGTCTCCTCCCCCACGTGCTTGGCCGCCCGCATGAGCTCGGGGTGGGCGTCGCAGATGTCGGCCCGGGACCGCAAGCCGACCCGAACCTCCTTGAGGAGGGCCCGCTTGGCCAGCGTGTAGTCCACGACCCCCAGGAGGGCCCGCCGGCCCCTGGCCATCTGCCGTGGGTTCTGCATGGTGCGGGCATTGTACGCCCGGCCCCTGACGTAGGGGTTCGAGGAACCTCGGGGCCCGGCTCCGCGACGCCGCGGGCGGTCAGGAGCCGGGATCCACGACGGCGCGGGCTCGCGCGTCGACGATCCGATCACCTCCGAGGGTCGACAGGTAGCCCACGGGTACCCGGACGCGCACCGTCGCTTCCAACGTCCCGGCCGCGCATCGGCACTCGACGAGCTCGGCCCCGTTCCGGGAGGCGTATTCCGACGCGGCGTCGGCCGGTTCGCGCCCGGAGGGCAACGCGAGCTCCTGCGCTGCAGCCAGGGCCGCCGCGTCGGCCGCGGATTGAGCCCTCGACACCGCGACGAGCGCCTTGGCCAGGTCCGCCGCTCCCAACCCGAGGACCAGGATCATGGCCACGAGCGCCGCGACCACGATCGAGACCGACCCTCCCTCGCGGTTCACGGGAACTCCTGGCGCATGGCGGTGGAGGCTTCCAGCCGCACCTCCGAGGGGAAGAACAGCCCGGCCAACGGGATGGCGATCCTCGCCTCGTAGCCCACGGTCACCTCGACCGGCTGGCCAAGGCCGCCGGTTCGATCCACCGTGACCTCCACCCGCGTCGGATCGAGCCCTGGCGCGGCCTGCAGCGCGGCCGATCGAACGGTACCGTCTTCCGGATCGACCACTGCTTGTCGCGAGCCCGCTCGGGCAGCCTGCACCAGGAGGAGCTGATCGCGGGCGAGCAGCCCGATCTGCACCAGGGCCAGGCAGAGGAGGAGCAGGACGGGCAGGACCAGCGCGAACTCCACGACGGCAGACCCCCGTTCGAGCCGACGTCCCCAGGCCCTACTGTGCACTCCCCGCCACCTGGTCGATGATGTTGTCGAAGAAGGCTGGGAGCTTGCCGGAGGAGCGAGCCCACGCGATCAGCACGACGGCGATCGCCGCAGCGGCCAGGATCACCAAGGCGTACTCGGCCGTCGTCTGGCCGATGTCCCGCGCGACCCGGGCTCGGATGCGGATGTAGAGGGCAAGCAACATGACTTCACCTCCCCTCAGTGGATCGATTGCAACGCGCTGATCAGGACGGGCACCACCGTGAGGAGGAGGAACGCCGGGAGCACGAGGAACACCAGAGGGAACAGCATCTTGACGGGCGCTTTCCGGGCGCGCTCGGTCGCGGCCGAACGTCGTGCGTCGCGGACCTCGGTCGCCAGCTCCGAGAGGGCGTCGGACAGGGACGACCCGAGGGATTCGGCCCGGGCCATCGTGGCCACCGCCCTTCGCAGGTCCGGGAGGGGCAATCGGTCCGAGACGCTCCGGAGCTCGTCGCGCCACCGAGCGCCCAGGTCGACGGAGCGGATCACCTCGGAAAGCTCGTCCGAGAGGGGACCCTCAGTTGACTCGATCGCGCGGCGGAGGGCGAGCTGACCCGAGAGCCCGGCCGAGGAGGCCGCGGCGAGGAGATCGAGGAGGAGCGGCATCTCTCGGTCGGCTCGCTCGATGCGGCGGCGAGCGAGCCGGACGAGCAGGACGTCGGGGAGCAGGACGCCGCATCCGGCCAGCACCGGAGCGAGCAATGGGGCGGGCCAGGGCGCGGACAGCGCCGCAAGGGCCAGGAGGCCGGCGGAGAAGACCTTCGCCCCCGCCATCTCGTCCTCCGTGACCGCCATGCGGGCATGGGCGATCCGCCGGAGGGTGGCCGCCCTGCCCGGAAGGCGACGAACGAGGCGAACGGCGCCGAGGCGGCCCGCCACGCGCCGAAGCCTGCCCCCCGACCCGTTGAATGGCAGAGCTCCCAGGCGGGAAGCGAGCCAGCGGTCGGCGGTCGTGGCGGCCGCCGCGGCGGCCAGCATGGCTGCCGCGGCGGCAACCACAGGAGCCAGGTACGCCTCCATCACCCTTCGACC
>JBOGVH010000223.1:0-5320 GCA_050695235.1 Actinomycetota bacterium | reverse complement strand
GGATCGGGTCGAACGTTTGCAACGAAAAACGTTCATGATGGGCTGAGACAGAACCACCCCATGGCCCAACCGATACCACGCCAACGGCCCCGCCGGGGACTCTTCCCGGACCGGCTGCTGCATCCGGCCGGGCGGTCCCTCCCGCGCCTGCCCGCGAGATGGCGCGCGCGCCTGGACGCGCCGCTCGGACGCTCCCGCCTGGACGCGCTTGCCGAACGAGCGATGGGGCATTTCGAGGCGCTCGACGCGGAGAGTCGGTTCGGGCTCGTCGTGATCGTGGGGATCTTCGTGTTCGCCCTGGCCTTTCTGCCGATGGTGATGGCCGTGAAGACCTCGCTCGCCATGGTCGACAGCCACTACCTGGCCCAGGCCGGCGATCCCCTGAAGCTTCCGCCGCTCCCGCAGCGATCGACCATCCTGGCCAGGGACGGCTCGGTCCTCCAGCACGTGTATTTCGGAGAGAACCGGGTGGTCGTGCCGATCAACCGGTACCGCGAGAGCACCATCGACGCCGTCCTAGCCATCGAGGACGACCGGTTCTTCCAGCACGGGCCGCTGGACTTCTCGGCCATCGTTCGTGCGGCCGTCACCAACATGATCGCGGGGGGGATCGTGGAGGGCGGCTCGACCATCTCCCAGCAGCTGGTCAAGGCGACGGTCACCGGTGACGCTCCCACGCTCGCTCGCAAGATCCGGGAGGCAGCCGACGCCATCCGCCTGGAGAACACCTACTCCAAGGAGCACATCCTGGGGATGTACCTGAGCGAGGTGTACTTCGGCCACGGGGCGTACGGGATGGCCGCCGCTGCCGAGTACTACTTCGCGCGGCGGGCCTCAGAGCTCACGGTGGCCCAGGCCGCTCTCCTGGCGGGCATGATCCGCTCGCCGTCCTACTACGACCCGCTGACCAGGCCAAAGCACGCGCTGCGCCGCCGCAACACGGTCCTGGCCCGGATGCTCGAGCTCGGCTGGATCACGAGCGCCAGATACGCCCAGGCGTCGTCGGCGCCGATCGTCCTCTCTGCGGCCGATCGGGACGTGGCCCAGGTCGCCCCGAACTCGTACTGGACCCAGTACGTCGTGGACAGCTTCCTGTCCAACCCGGCCTTCGGTCCCACCGTGAAGGCTCGGATCCGGGCCCTGTACCAGGGCGGCCTGAAGATCTACACGACGCTCGAGCCGTCCATGGAGCGACAGGCCGAGCAGACCCTCCTGAACCGCATGACCGGGCCGGGGCTGCCCCAGTCCGCCCTGGTCAGCATCGTCCCCCAGACCGGCGCCATCAGGGCGATGGCCGTGGGGAACGCCCCGTACGGGCCGAACCAGTACAACCTGGCGGTCGATCCGGGCGGGGGAAGGACCGCGGGCAGCGCCTTCAAGATCTTCACCCTGGCCGCCGCCCTGGAGGCCGGGATCTCACCAAACGCCGTGTACAGCGGATACTCCCCCAAGACCATCCCGTACTGCGGCGGGGGAGAGACATGGACCCTGCACAACGCCGAACCCGTGGGGGGCGGCAGCTATCCGCTGTGGCTGGCCACGGCCGACTCGGTGAACGTGGTCTTCGCCCAGGTGATCGACCAGATCGGGCCGGAACGAGTGGCCGAGGTGGCCCACAAGATGGGGATCACCACCGACCTTGCGCCGGTCTGCCCGCTCACGCTCGGCACCTCGCCCGTCTCGCCGCTCGACATGACGTCGGGCTTCGCCACTCTGGCGAACGACGGCGTGCACTGTCAGCCCTACGCCATCGCGCACGTCGTCTCGAGCACCGGGAAGACCGTCTACCGGCAGAGGCCGGAGTGCTCGCGGGCCATCCCGGCCTGGGTGGCCCAGCAGGCGACCGCCATGCTGGAAGGGGTGGTCGAGTTCGGCACGGGGACCGCGGCCAACATCGGGCGGCCCGTGGCCGGCAAGACAGGGACGGGCCAGGACTACCAGGACGCGTGGTTCCTCGGCTATGTGCCGCAGCTCGCGACGGGCGTGTGGGTGGGTCACGCCCGGGCCGAGATCCCGATGCCGTACGTCCCGGGCTACGGGACGGGGTACGGAGGAGTGCTCGCCGCACCCATCTGGCATGACTTCATGCTCTTGGCCACGCAAGACATGCCGGTGGAGTACTTCACATCGCCCTCGGTCGGGTACGCGACCACGCCGCCACCGCCACCGCCATCGCCATCGCCGAGCCCGAGTCCTATCACCTCGCCGGCGGACCACGGTAACGGGAACGGCAACGGGAACGGCAACGGGTATGGCACAAGGCGCCCGTTATAGCTGACCGATCCGCTCCATGGGGAACGGCGGCTGGGCCAGGGGCTTGACCGCCAACCGAAGCAGCATCAGTGGGTTGTCGTCGCCGGCCGTCCGATTGAGGTGGAGCTCGGCACAGCCGCGGCACCGATGGACGATGACCCACTCCCCGTCTCCTCGAACGGTGATGGCGATCGGTTCCATGAGCGAACCACAGTCCGCGTCTCGATCGCCGGGACTGTCGTCCAGGTGGCGGCTCCACAGGCAGTTCGGACAGTGGTTGCGGTGAGCGGTGCCGAGGGCATCGGTCGAGACGTCCAACCGGCAGTGGCCACAGCGGAACGAGCTTCGCCTCTCATGCCGCTCACCGCGGCGTTGATCGCGTGACATCGGAAGACCTCCAGGAGCGCACGGTGGGATGGGCCGTCGTGCCCTGAGGCTCCCGCCGATCAGGAAGAGCGGAACCGACCGGAGCCGGGGCGCGACTCGACGACCATCCCGGCAACGATCATCGGTCACCTCCCTGCGGTCGGGCCACCCAGCGTGGCGAGGTGCCGACCCTAGCATCCGTCCCGGCATGGCGCAATGACGAGGGGAGGCTCGTCTCGGTTCGTCGCCGTGCGGAGGCGGCTGAAGTGTGCCCCACATCACCTGCGCGTCCCCCGACAGGATCCGGAAATCCTCCGGCTTGGCGATTGATGACGCTGAACCGTGGGACTAGTGTTCGGGCGCCGGGCAGTTCCGCCGAGCATTCCCCCGCAGGACTCTCCCTCGCTTCCCTTCGTTGGCGGTGGTCTTCCCACGAAGTCGATGGAGCGTGCATGGAAGAAGTTGCGCGGGTGATCCTCGCCCTCGAGGAACACGATGTGGCCGAGGAAGTCATGCACTTCCTCGACCGAACCGGCAGGGCCCGGGTGGTGGCGACCGCCTCGGACGAGCATCAACTGTCCGAAGCTGTTCGGCAGCTGGAACCCGACGCCGTCGTGGCGTCGCCCCGGCTCGCGACCTCCGCACGGCTGAACGGAAGTGCGTTGCTCGCCGTGGACACGACCGAGACAGTGCAGACCCTTCGACGAGCCCTGAAGGCGGGAGCGAGGGGCTTCTTCCTGTGGCCAGCCGATCGTGGTGAGTTGGCCCGCGCGGTCGCCCGCGTCTTTGCTCCCGGAACCCGGGAGCGTGACACGCTGGGACGGGTCGTCGCCGTCCATGGACCACGCGGGGGCGCGGGGGCGACGTTCCTCGCCACCCACCTCGCGGCGAGCTTCGCACGGCGGGAGCTGCGCTGCGTCCTGGTGGACCTCGATCTGGGGATCGCCGACATCGGACCTGCCGTAGGGGCTCCCGTGGACGGATCGCCGAGGACCATCGCCGACGCCGTTCCAATCGGCGAGGAGCTCACCGCGCGCCACCTCGACGACCTTCTGTGGCCACCTCCCGATGGGTTCCGGGTGCTGTTCGGACCCGCGGACGTGCAGCTGGCGGAGAGGGTCACGGCCAGGGACATCGGTCCGGTTCTCGAGGCAGTACGGTCGGCCGCCGACATCGTGGTGCTGCACGTCCCCCGTGGCATGGACGACACGATGAGGTTGGGGCTGGGCCTCGCGGATGTGGTTGTGATGGTGCTGGGACTCGACGTGCTGTCGTTCCGCGCCGCCAAGCGGGTCGTCGATGCCACGGGCCTCGACGATCGCTGTTCGTTCGTCGTCAACCGCGCCACCAGGCGGGAGATCTCGCCGGACGATGTCAAACGGGTCTTCGGGCGTTCCCCGGTCGCCGTGATCCCAGAGGACCGAAGGGTGCCCGCCGCCCAGGACCACGGTCGTCTGCTCCCTGCGCGAAGGAGAGCCGGCCGCTCGGTCGATCGGCTGGCCGCGAAGCTGCTCGAGCGGCTGGAGGAAGGCTCCTGATGCATGCCGATGCGCTCCTCGAGGTTCGTCGCGGCCTGCACGAGCGGCTGCTTCGCCGGGTCGATGCTCGTGGACTGGAGGAGGTGTCGCGAACCGAGCGGCGTCTGCGGGTGCGAGAGGAGGCGCTCGCCATCCTCCGCGAGGAGCGGCACATCCTGCCGCGGGGTGTGCTGACCAAGGTCATCAACGAGGTTTCGGATGCGGTCGTCGGGCTGGGACCCATCGAGTTCCTGCTCAAGGACCCCGAGGTCACCGAGGTGATGGTGAACGGGCCCGACGACGTCTACGTGGAGCGGAAGGGGCGGCTCGAGAAGGTGACGGACGGTCTGTTTGAGGGGGAGGAGGCCGTCCTGCACGTGATCGAGAGGATCGTGGCCCCGCTCGGCCTTCGGGTCGATGAGTCATCACCTTGGGTGGATGCGCGACTGTCGGACGGCAGTCGGGTGCACGCGATCATCCCGCCCCTTTCGCTCTGCGGTCCCACGCTGAACATCCGCAAGTTCTCTCCCGTGCCCTTCACGCCGGAGGAGCTCCTTGCGAGAGGAGCGCTTGGGCCACGCGCGCTCAACTTTCTGGCCGCCTGCGTTCGAGGCAGGGCGAACGTGATCGTCTCGGGTGGAACGAGCTCGGGCAAAACGACACTGCTCGGCGTCTTGTCCACGTTCGTCCCCGACGGGGAACGATTGGTGACCATCGAGGATGCGGCTGAGCTCCGCCTGGTCAAGCCGCACGTCGTCTCGCTCGAGGCGCGTCCTGCGAACGTGGAGGGCAAGGGCGAGGTGACCGTGCGCGATCTGGTGAGGAACGCGCTTCGCATGCGGCCGGACCGGATCATCGTGGGTGAGGTTCGAGGAGGAGAGGCCATCGACATGCTCCAGGCCATGAACACCGGCCACGATGGATCGCTGTCGACGGCCCACGCGAACTCACCTCGCCATCTGCTCTGGCGACTGGAAACCATGGCGATGATGTCGGACGTCGGGCTGCCGGTCGGTCACGTGCGCGCGCAGGTGGCCTCGGCCATCGACGTCATCGCGCACATGGCCCGACTGCCCAGCGGACGACGAGTGGTTCTCGAAGTGGCGACCGTCGATGGGATCCACGAGGGGCAACCGGTCCTCACGCCACTGTTCCGGTTCCGCCCCCGGCTCGGTACTCAGGGC
>JBOGVH010000222.1:0-5054 GCA_050695235.1 Actinomycetota bacterium | reverse complement strand
GAACGGCGGCGACGGGGTCGGCCTGTTCAGCTGCTCCAAGGCCACGAACGAGATGAACTTCGTCGCGCAGAAGTTCATGCGTCAGGTCCTGGGCAGCAACAACATCGACAGCTGCAACCGCACCTGACACGCTCCCAGCGTGGTCGGTCTGGCCACGGTGTTCGGAGCAGGCGGCGGGACCAGTTCGTACGAGGAGATCGAGAACACCGATCTCATCGTGCTGTGGGGGTCGAATGCGCGGGAGACGCATCCGATCTTCTTCCACCACGTCCTCAAGGGCATCCGGAACGGCGCAAGGCTGTACGTCGTGGATCCCCGCCGGACCACCTCGGCCGAGTGGGCCGACGTGTGGCTCGGCATCGACGTCGGTTCCGACATCGCGCTGTCGAACACCATGGCTCGCGAGATCATCCGCGCCGGGCTCCACGACCAGACGTTCATCCGGATCGGAACCTCCGGGTTCGACGACTACGCGGCGTCGGTCGAGCCCTGGACACTCGAGGAGGGCGAACGCGCGACCGGGGTGCCCGCCAACGTCATCGAGGAGTTCGCGCACGCGTACGCTCGGGCCGACCGAGCGGAGATCTGTTGGACCCTCGGCATCACCGAGCACCACAACGCCGTCGACAACGTGCTCGCCCTGATCAATCTCGGCCTGCTCTGCGGCCACGTGGGGAGGTATGGCTCCGGCTTGAACCCGCTTCGTGGCCAGAACAATGTCCAGGGCGGCGGCGACATGGGAGCCATCCCCAACAAGCTTCCCGGCTTCCAGGACATCCAGACGATGCCGGAGGCCCGGGCGAAGTTCGAGAGAGCGTGGGGCTGCACCATCCCTCCGAAGTACGGCTGGCACCTGTCCCTGATGTTCGAGGCCATGGAACGAGGCGACCTCACCGCCCTGTACGTGATCGGAGAGAACCCGGCCACTTCCGAGGCCGATGGGCACCGAGCGAAGCACTTGCTCGAGGGCCTCGACTGCCTGATCGTGCAGGACATCCTCCTGACGCAGACCGCGGAGATGGCCGATGTGGTCCTGCCCGCCGCTGCTGCCTGGGCGGAGTCCGAGGGGACCGTGACGAACAGCGAACGCCGGGTGCAGCGGGTGCGGAAGGCGCTCGAGCCGCCCGGACAGGCGAGGGACGACATCTGGATCATCGCCGAGATGGCCAAGCACTTCGGCAAGGACTGGGGAGCCCTCACCGCCCGCGCGGCCTGGGACGAACTGCGCTCTCTGTCGCCGATGCACCACGGCATGACCTACGAGCGGTTGGAGGCCATGAACGGCATCCAGTGGCCGTGCCTCGACGAGGACGACCCCGGTTCCACCTTCCTCCACGCGAGGCTGTGGGAGGAGGATCCACAGGAGCGGGGGGCCGCGGCCCCGTTCAGCGTCGTACCCTTCGAGCCGCCGGTGGACGAGCTGTCCGAGGAGTTCCCCATCCGGCTGACGACGGGAAGGCGCCTCGATTCGTTCAACACCGGCGTGCAGTCGGGCCTGTACTCGTCACCGCTTCGGCGCAAAGAGGCGGTGTGCGTCTCGCCGGAAGACGCGGACCGGGTGGGCGTGGTCGAGGATGAGCGGGTGCTGGTGTCCTCGCGGCGTGGAAGGGTCGAGGCCCCGGTGCACGTTGATCGCACGCTCCGGCCCGGCCTGGCCTTCATGACGCTGCACTTCCCCGACGACGTGGACACGAACGCCCTGACGATCGACGCCTGGGACCCGAAGTCGGGCACGGCGGAGTTCAAGGCCAGTGCGATCCGGATCGACCGGATCGAGCAGCCGGCGCAGGCTGCCGGCGGCGGGGGCGGAGAGTGAAGGAGGTCGGATGGACCTCCGTCTGATGGATGCGGTCGCCACGGGCGAGGAACGCGCCGCCGTCGACGATGTCCTCGGCCCGCCGGCGTCCGGGTGGCACGGCGGCGATCGCACCATCGAGCTCGAGGGCCACGTCGGCTACGCCGGGCGCGCCGCGCGCGAGCAGCGGCATTTGCTGCTGCCCGCACTGCACGCGCTCCAGGGCCGAGCGGGATGGATCTCGGAGGGCGGCATGAACTACGTCTGCCAGCGGCTGTCGGTGCCGCCGGCCGAGGCCTACGGGGTGGCCAGCTTCTATGCGATGTTGTCCCTGCAGCCGCGGCCGAAGACGGTCGTGCATGTCTGCGACGACATCGCGTGCCGCGTGAACGGCGCCGAGCCGCTGATCGAGCGACTCGAGGACGTGCTCGGCCCCGGCCGGTCGGGTGGGCTCGTCCGGAGCCCCTGCCTGGGGATGTGCGAGCACGCCCCGGCGGCCCTCCTCCAATCGGCCGGGCACGAGGCGAGCGACGTCTCCATCGGCGAGGTGACCGTGGAGATGCTCCATCCGTTCCTCCACGGCGGGGGGTGGATCGAGAGCCCCAGCGACGGTTCGCTGGGCCCGCAGCCCCGAGCGGGGCTGCGGCTGCTGCGGCGGGTCGGCGTCGTCGACCCTCTATCGATCAGCGACCATCGGGCGCACGGCGGATACGAGGCGCTTCGAGCGGCGATCGAGCTCGGCCCCGAGGGTGTGATCCGGGAGGTGAAGGACTCCAGGCTCCTCGGTCGTGGTGGCGCGGCCTTCCCCACCGGTGTGAAGTGGGAGGCCGTCGCGAAGCAGCCCGTGCGGCCTCACTACTTCGTGTGCAACTCCGACGAGTCCGAGCCCGGCACGTTCAAGGACCGGGTGGTCATGGAGGAAGATCCGTTCGCCCTGGTCGAGGCGCTCACCATCGCCGGGTTCGCCACCGGTTCCGAACGTGGCTACCTCTACGTCCGAGGCGAGTACCCGCGGGCGACCGAGATGCTGTCGAACGCGATCGACCAGGCTCGGGCGCATGGCTTCCTCGGCCCGGACGTCATGGGTGGGGGATTCTCCTTCGACATCGAGCTGCGCCGCGGAGCGGGCGCGTACATCGCCGGGGAGGAGACGGCGATGTTCAACTCGATCGAGGGCAAGCGGCCGGAGCCCCGCAACAAGCCGCCGTTCCCGGTGACCCACGGCCTGTTCGGCAAGCCCACCGGCATCAACAACGTCGAGACGCTCATCAACGTCCTCGAGATCCTGCGGATGGGTGGGCCGGCCTACGCGGCGACCGGGACGCCGGACTCGACCGGAACCCGCCTGTTCTGCCTCTCGGGCTGCGTCGAGCGGCCGGGCTTGTACGAGGTGGAGTGCGGCACCCCGCTCCGGGATCTGCTCGAGCTCTCCGGGGGCGTTCGAGGGGGTCGCGAGGTCCAGGCGATCCTTCTGGGTGGGGCGGCCGGCGGATTCATCACGCCCGACCAGCTGGACCTGCCGCTCTCCTTCGAGGGAGCGCGGGCCGCGGGGGTGACCCTCGGTTCCGGCGTGGTCTTGGTGTTCGACGATTCCGTGGATCTGGTGGACATCGTGATGCGGATCGCCGCCTTCTTCCGCGACGAGTCGTGCGGGCAGTGTGTCCCGTGCCGCGTCGGAACCGTCCGCCAGGAGGAGGCGCTCCGCCGCCTGGTGGACATCGGCGAGAACGGCTCCCGGGAGCGCGATCTCGTGCTGCTCGACGAGATCGCCCAGGTCATGCGGGACGCGTCGATCTGCGGCCTGGGGCAGACCGCTGCGTCGGCCGTCCAGTCGGCGGTCAAGCACCTGCACGTCCTCGATCGAGGGGGCAGGTCGTGAGCCAGGTCATTCCCCTCGCGCCGCCGAAGCGGCTCGTCGACATGGAGATCGACGGGAAGCCGGTACGGGTACCCGAGGGCTCCACCATCCTCGATGCCTGCCGGACCGAGGGGATCGACACGCCCACCTTGTGCTACCTGGAGAACCTCACGCCGGTGAACGTGTGCCGGGTGTGTGTGGTCGAGGTGGAGGGGTCGCGGGTCCTCGCGCCGGCCTGCGCTCGCCCGGTCGAGCCCGGGATGAAGGTCGTGACGGACTCCGAGCGGGTCCGCACTTCCCGGCGCCTCGTCCTCGAGTTCCTCTCGTCGTCGGTGGACCTCTCGCTGGCCTCGGAGGACGTCAGGCGGTGGATCGGTGCGTACGGCGCCGAGCCCGAGCGGTACGGGCAGGCCGCGCCGCCGGCCGCGGCCGGGGAGCGCGACGCCCGCCACCCGGGTCACCACCCGGTTCCCGACGGCGCGGCGGCGGAGACCGTCGGCCAGCCGGTGAAGGTCGACAACGACCTCTACGTGCGGGACTACTCGCGCTGCATCCTCTGCTACAAGTGCGTCGAGGCCTGCGGCGTGGACGCGCAGAACACGTTCGCCATCGCCGTGGCCGGCCGGGGGTTCGACGCCCGGATCTCGACGGAGTTCGACGTGCAACTTCCCGATTCAGCCTGCGTGTACTGCGGCAACTGCATCGGCGTGTGTCCCACCGGCGCGTTGATGTTCAGGTCGGAGTACGAGATGCGGCGGGAAGGGACCTGGGAAGAGTCCGACCAGACCGTGGTGGAGACGATCTGCCCGTACTGCGGCGTCGGGTGCGACCTCGAACTCCACGTCCAGGACAACGCGATCGTGAAGGTCACCTCGCCGCTCGACCACGACATCACCCGGGGGCACCTGTGTATCAAGGGCCGGTTCGGTTTCGAGTTCGTGCAGAACCGCGAGCCGGCCCGGCCCGAGGCCGAGCGCTGACCCCGAAGGACCCCGATCCGGTCACCGGCATCGTTCTGGCGGGGGGGCGGTCCTCCAGGTTCGGCCGGGACAAGTTGCGGGAGCCCTACCGGGGCGCGCCGCTCCTGCACCACGCCGTGCTCAGGCTGTCGGACGTGTGCCTCGAGGTGGTCGTGGTCGTGGGCCCGCCGGGCCCGGAACCGGATCTTCCCACCCGTCCCGGCCTGCGCGTGGCGCGTGATCCGGTCGAAGGCCGGGGGCCGCTCGCCGGGCTCGCCGCCGGGTTGGCCGACGTCGAGACCGAACTCGCGCTCGTCGCGGCCGGCGACATGCCCGACATGTCCTCGTCGGTGCTCCTGGAGATGGTCGGTCGGGCCCGAAGGTCGGGAGTGGACGCTGTAGCGCTTGAGCACGTGGGGACCCTGCGGCCGCTCCCGGTGGT
>JBOGVH010000221.1:0-4489 GCA_050695235.1 Actinomycetota bacterium | reverse complement strand
GTCGACCCCTGCGCCGACTCAGCCGCAGCCTCCGACCTCTCCTCCCCCAGCCGCGCGGCGGCCGGGGCGCATCGTTGCCGCCATCCTCGCCGCACTGCTCCTGCTGGGCGCCGGGGCCGGACTGGGGTGGGGCCTCACGAGAGACCAGGGGTCTCCCAGGGCGATCGGCGGGTCATCGAGCGGTCAGGCCGCGACGAGCCTGGACGTGCAGGCCATCACGGATCGCGTCGAGCCGGCCGTGGTGGACATCAACACCGAGATCCAGGGTTCGATCGGTCAGATCGGCCGGGGGGCGGGGACGGGGATGCTGCTCACCTCCTCTGGCGAGGTCCTCACCAACCATCACGTGATCCAGGGGGCTACGAAGATCGAGGTCTCGATCACCGGGCGGCCGGGCACCTACGAGGCCACGGTGGTCGGGGCCGATATCGAGGACGATGTGGCCCTGCTTCAGGTCCAGGGCGTGTCCGGCCTCCCCACCGTCACGCTCGCCGACTCCTCCGACGTGGTCCTCGGCCAGCAGGTCGTGGCCATCGGCAACGCCCTGGGACAGGGCGGTTCGGCGAGCGTCACCGAGGGCACGGTCTCCGCCCTGGACCGTTCGATCACCGTGGTAGGAGAAGAGGAGCCCCTAAGGGGATTGATCCAGATGGACGCGCCGATCCAGCCCGGCGACTCCGGCGGTCCGCTCGTGGATTCCTCGGCCAGGGTGGTGGGGATGATCACCGCCGCGGCCCGAAGCAACTTCGGCCAGTCCACCTCGAGCATCGGCTTCGCCATCCCCTCGAACGATGCGCTGGGGATCGTGCGGGAGATCCGTGCGGGGAACGAGACCTCCACCATCATCATCGGGCCCACCGGGTTCCTCGGCGTTGGGGTGCGGGACCTGGACCCGGAGACGGCCGCCCGCCTGGGGCTGAACGTCACCTCGGGGGCGTTTGTGCTGAGCGTGCGCCCTGGGGCGCCGGCGGAATCGGCCGGCATCACCCCCCAGTCGGTGATCATCGCCATCGACGGGCAACGCATCTCATCAGCCGATGCGCTCGGAACGGCCATCCGCCGGCACGACCCGGGGGAGCAGATCCGAGTGATGTGGGTGGGACGGGGCGGAACGCACAGCGCGACGGTCCGCCTGATCACCAGCCCCGTCGCCATCTGAGCCTCGTCCGCACGGGGTCGGAGGCTCGCTCGGGGGGCGGACGAGCGCCGCTGCCTTGCCGCCCGAGGCCAACCCGGGCAAAGTAGCCCCATGCTGGCCCGGAGGGGGCGCGGCGTCCTCGCGTTCGCCGCGGTGCTGATCGGCCTGGTGGGCCTGTGGGAGGGCTATCGGGCCATCGGGCAGGCGACCGGGTTGACCTGGCCGTTCCCGGTGAACGAACGGTCGATGCCCCACGTCCACGAGATCCTCGGCCAGCTGTTCCAGCCATCCCGGCGGAACGGGCCGCCTCTGGTCACGGTCCTCCTCCAGGCCGCGCTGTTCACGGCGCGGGAGGCGGCGCTGGGGTTCGTCCTTGGAGCCTCAACCGGCTTCGCCCTGGGGATCGTGCTCGCGCATTCGCGGCTGCTCGAGCGAGGCCTCTTGCCGTACATCGTGGCCTCCCAGACCATCCCCATCCTGGCCATCGCGCCCATGGTCGTGGTGTGGTTAGGGGCGGGCCTGTTCTCAGTGGCCATCATCGCGGCCTACCTGACGTTTTTCCCGGTCACGATCAACACGCTTCGGGGGCTGCGATCCGCCGACCCCCGAGCTCACGAGCTCATGGACTCCTACGCCGCGAACCGCCGATCGGTCCTGTGGAAGCTCAGGATTCCCGCTTCGATGCCGTACCTGTTCACGGCCCTGAGGATCTCGGCGCCGGCGAGCGTGGTGGGGGCCATCATCGGTGAGCTTCCGTCGTCGATCCAGGGAGGGCTCGGCGGGGCCATCCTGAACTACAACCAGTACGACATCACCTCCCCGGCATCGCTGTGGGCCACGAACGTCGTTGCCGCCGTACTGGGGATCACGTTCTTCTCCGTTGTGGTGCTCGCCGAGCGCCTCGTGGTGCACCGCGCGCCGGAGCACGTGGCGTGAGCGGCGGACCCGTGTCCCGCCCCGCCGCGGTCTCCCTCGGCGGCGTGTCCAAGCGGTACGCCGTGCCCGGCGGGCCGGGCGTGACCGCGCTCGCTCCGATCGATCTGGACGTCCATCCGGGGGAATTCGTCTCGTTGATCGGGCCCTCGGGATGCGGCAAGTCCACGCTCCTTCGCATCATCGGCGACCTGGTCCCGGCGACCGAGGGGCAGGTCCTGGTCAACGGCAAGCCCGCCCACCAGGCCCGACTGGATCGCGACTACGGGATCGTGTTCCAGGACCCCGTTCTCTACGACTGGCGCACGGTGGCCCGCAACATCTCCCTTCCCCTCGAGATGCTCGGCTGGGACCGGCAGGGGCGGGCCGGCCGGGTGGCCGAGATGCTGGACCTGGTAGAGCTCGGTGGGTTCGATGGCCACTACCCGTGGCAGCTGTCGGGCGGCATGCAGCAGCGGGTGTCCATCGCCCGGGCCCTGTCGTTCTCCCCGGCCCTCCTGCTCATGGACGAGCCGTTCGGGGCGCTGGACGAGATGACTCGGGAACGGCTGAACGGCGAGCTGCTCCGGATCTGGCAGCAGAGCGGCTGCACCATCGTCTTCGTCACGCACAGCATCACGGAGGCCGTGTTCCTGTCCACCCGCGTGGTGGTCATGTCGGCCCGACCCGGTCGCGTGATCGGGATCGTCGAGATCGACGTCCCGCAGCCCCGGACGGTGGACACGCGGGAGGAGCCCCGGTTCTTCGAGCTGGTCACCGCGGTGCGAGAGCGATTGCGGAAGGGCGGCGCGGCCGAGGCCGAGGCCCAGGCCGAGGAGGAGCTCCTGTTCGTGGAGGAGGAACGATGAGCCTCCAACCGGTGATCTTCCCGGGCAGGCTCCACATGGCTGGGCGGCGGGCCCGGGACTGGGCCCCGGCCGCGGCTGTGCTGGTCGCGGGGATCGTGGCCTGGCAGGGCCTGGTCACGGCGCTCGACATCCAGCGGTTCCTGCTGCCCAAGCCCACCGAGATCGCCGGGGCGCTCCGAGAGAACTGGACCTTCTTGCGCCACGCCGCTCTGTACACGTTCGGGGAGGCCGTAGCCGGCTTCGTCGTGGGGAGCGCCATCGCCATCGCGACGGCGCTCCTCCTGGCGAGGTGGAAGCCGCTCGGCCGGGCATTGCTCCCCTACGCCATCGCCGCGAACGCGATCCCGATCATCGCGTTCGCGCCGATCTTCAACAACTGGTTCGGCCTGGTCAGCCCGATCCCCAAGGTCGCGATCGCCGCCGTCCTCGTGTTCTTTCCGGTCATGATCAACATGCTGCGAGGCCTCACGTCGGTGCATCCGTCCTCGATCGAGCTGATGCGCTCTTATGCCGCCGGGGAGGCCGCCACGTTTCGGCGCGTTCGCATCCCCAACTCGTTCCCATTCCTGTTCTCCGGTCTGAAGGTGGCGAGCGTGCTGGCCATGATCGGGGCCGTCGTGTCCCAGTACTTCGGCGGGCTGCGGACGACATCGCTCGGTCTGTTCATCAAGGAGAAGGCGGCGCTGGCCCTCTTTCCCGAGGCGTGGGCGGCCATCGTCCTGGCGAGCGTCCTCGGGGTGGCCTTCTATCTGGTGATCGTGCTCGTGGAACGATCCGTCTTGCGGTGGCACCCCTCCGTGCGCGGCGCGCAGGCGGGATGAGGAGGGGGGTGGAGCGCCAAGCGACGGTGGACCGGTTGGGCTCGGCTCGCGGAGGCGAAGGAGGGGGTTCAATGCGTTCGGTGCGTTCGATCACGTGGCGGTGGTTGATGGTCCTGGCCGTGGTGGCCGTCGTGGCGGCCGCGTGCGGTGAGGAGGGAACCACCGGAGGGGGCGGCGGGGAGGACAAGGTCACGCTCCAACTCAAGTGGGTGACCCAGGCCCAGTTCGCCGGATACTACGCGGCTCTGGACCAGGGCTACTACGCCGACGAGGGGCTCGACGTGACCATCCTTCCCGGCGGACCGGACATCACGCCGGAGCAAGTGGTCGCGGGCGGTGGCGCGGAGTTCGGCATCGACTGGCTCCCCAGTCTCCTGGCTCAGCGCGACCAGGGCGTGGACCTTGTGAACATCGCGCAGGTGTTCACCCGGGCCGGGATCACCGAGGTGGCCTGGAAGGACACGGGCATCGACACGATCGCCGAGCTGGAAGGCAAGAGGGTGGGCGTGTGGTGCTGCGGGAACCAGTACCAATTGTTCGCAGCCCTGGACAAGAACGGCATCCACCCGAACGACTCCTCGCAGGTCCAGATCGTGGACCAGCCGTTCGACATGAGCTTGCTCCTGAACCGGGACGTCGATGCTGCGGCCGCAATGACCTACAACGAGCTGGCGCAGGTCCTGGAGACGGAGAACCCGAAGACGGGCGAGCTGTACCAGCTCTCCGACCTGAACGTGATCAAGCTCTCC
>JBOGVH010000220.1:0-1548 GCA_050695235.1 Actinomycetota bacterium | reverse complement strand
GAGGGCCGATGGCTCGTGCGGTTGTCGGTCCGCACGCGCGGGTCGAGCGGTCGGATCGGTTCGCAGGTCACCCTGGGGTTCCAGCATCTCGTAGGGGTTGATCGGGTCGGACAACGGAACAGGCTTCTCACTCGTGGCGACTGACGTCAACTGTACCTCCGGGCTTGTGGGGCACGCGGCGCCCCCGTAGCCTTGCCGCCGTGTCGGTTGCCCTCGGGGGGAGGATCACGCTCCGGGACGTCGTCGCGGTGGCCCGGGGCGCGTCCGTGGAGCTGCCGCCCGATGCGGTCGAGCGCGTGCGGGCCGCACGCGTCGTCGTGCAGGCCAAGGTCGACGAGGGCGAAACCGTCTACGGGGTGACCACGGGGTTCGGCAGCCTGGCGAACGTGCGGATCCCCCCCGAGCAGGCGGAGAAGCTTCAGCTCGGCATCGTCCGCTCGCACGCCGCGGCCGTCGGGCCGCCCCTGTCTCGGGAGGAGGCCCGGGCCATGCTGTTCCTGCGAGCCCACGTCCTGGCGCTCGGACACTCCGGGGTCCGCGTGGAGATCATCGATCGGATGGTCGAGATGCTGAACCGCGACCTCGTCCCGGTGGTTCCGGAGCAGGGGTCGCTGGGGGCCTCGGGGGACCTGGCGCCGCTCGCGCATCTGGCGTTGCCGCTGGTCGGTCGGGGGGAGGTGCTCGTGGACGGGCGCCCCGTTGCGGCAGCGGACGCCATCGGTGCGGCGGGCCTGTCGCGGCTCTCCCTCCAGGCCAAGGAGGGGCTGGCCCTGGTGAACGGGACACAGGGGATGGTCGCGGTTGGCATCCTCGCCGCCGAGCGGGTGTCGTCGCTGACCAAGGCGGCCGACATCGCGGCGGCCATGACCATCGAGGCCGCGCTCGGCACCGACCGGCCGTTCGACCCCCGGCTCCAGGACCTGCGGCCCCACCCGGGACAGGCCGCCTCCGCGTCGAACCTACGACGCCTCCTCGACGGGAGCGAGGTCACGGCGTCGCATCGCGAGAGCGAGCATCTGGTGCAGGACGCCTACTCGCTCCGCTGCGCGCCGCAGGTCCACGGCGCGGCACGGGAGGTGCTGGGGTTCGCCCAACGCGTCCTGGAGGTCGAGGCCGGCTCCATCTCCGACAACCCCATCGTCCTTCCCGAGACCGGCGAGGTCCTTTCCGGCGGGAATTTCCACGGCCAGCCGGTGGCGGTGGCCCTGGATGCCCTGGCAGCCGGGACGGTGCCCCTCGCCGGCATCTCGGAGCGCCGTCTGTACCGCCTCCTGGATCCCGGCACGAACAACGGCCTGCCCGCCTTCCTCGTTCCGGGCAGCGGGCTGAACTCGGGGTTCATGCTGGCCCAGTACACGGCGGCGTCCCTGGTCTCGGAGTGCAAGTCGCTGGCCCACCCGGCCTCCGTGGATTCGATCCCCTCTTCCGCCGGGCAGGAGGATCACGTGAGCATGGGCATGACCTCCGCCCGGCACGCCCGGGGGATCGTGAACAACGCGGAGGTCGTCGTGGCCATCGAGGTGATGGCCGCGGCGCAGGGGTTGGAGC
>JBOGVH010000219.1:0-7133 GCA_050695235.1 Actinomycetota bacterium | reverse complement strand
ACGTGAACATCGGCACGATCGGGCACATCGACCACGGCAAGACCACCCTCACCGCGGCCATCACCAAGGTGCTGGCCGAGAAGGGCATGGCCGACTTCACCCCGTTCGAGGAGATCGACAAGGCCCCCGAGGAGAAGGAGCGGGGGATCACCATCGCCATCGCCCACGTGGAGTACGAGACCGAGAACCGCCACTACGCCCACGTGGACCGCCCCGGCCACGCCGACTACATCAAGAACATGATCACCGGAGCGGCCCAGATGGACGGGGCCATCCTGGTGGTCTCGGCCGCCGACGGCCCCATGCCCCAGACCCGGGAGCACGTCCTGTTGGCCCGCCAGGTGAACGTCCCGGCCATCGTGGTGGCGCTGAACAAGGTGGACATGGTCGATGACCCCGAGCTGCTGGACCTGGTGGAGCTGGAGGTCCGAGAGCTGTTGTCCTCCTACGAGTTCCCCGGCGATGAGGTCCCGGTGATCCGGCTGTCCGCCCTCAAGGCCCTGGAGGGCGACGAGGAGGCCAAGGCCGGGGTGATGGAGCTCATGAACGCCGTGGACACCTTCATCCCCGAGCCGGTCCGAGACATCGACAAGCCCTTCCTCATGGCCATCGAGGACGTGTTCACCATCACCGGGCGGGGCACCGTGGTCACCGGCAGGGTGGAGCGGGGCACGCTGAAGAAGATGGGGGAGGTCGAGATCGTGGGGCTACGGGACACCCGCAAGACCACGGCCACCGACCTGGAGATGTTCCGAAAGCTCCTGGACGAGGTCCAGGCCGGCGACAACGTGGGGGTCCTGCTCCGGGGGATCGACAAGGACGACGTGGAGCGGGGCCAGGTGCTTGCAAAGCCGGGGTCCATCACCCCGCACACCGACTTCTCCTCCCAGGTCTACGTGCTGTCCAAGGAGGAGGGTGGCCGGCACACCCCGTTCTTCAACGGGTACAAGCCCCAGTTCTACTTCCGGACCACCGACGTGACCGGGACGCTGCACACCCCCGAGGGGGTGGAGATGGTCATGCCAGGGGACAACATCGAGGTCACAGTGACCCTGGAGAAGCCCATCGCCATGGAGGAGGCCCTGCGGTTTGCCATCCGGGAGGGCGGACGGACCGTTGGTGCCGGGCGAGTGACCAAGATCGTGAAGTAGGGAAGGACGAGGGGGACAGTGGTCGGACCGAAGATCAGGATCAAGCTCCGAGCCTACGACCACCGGATGCTGGACGTGGCGGCTCGCGACATCGTCGAGCACGTGACGCGAACCGGCGCCAAGGTCGTCGGGCCGGTCCCGCTGCCCACCGAGCGCTCCATCTACACGGTCATCCGTTCACCGCACAAGTACAAGGACTCGCGGGAGCACTTCCAGATGCTCACGCACAAGCGGCTGATCGACATCGTTGACGCCACCTCCAAGACGGTTCAGGAGCTCCAGCGCCTGAACCTGTCCGCCGGGGTCGACATCGAGATCAAGTTGTAGCCATGGCCGAGACCAAGGGAATCCTGGGGACGAAGCTGGGCATGACCCAGATCTTCGACGACACGCGGGCCATCCCCGTCACGGTGATCAAGGCCGGGCCGTGCTTCGTGGCCCAGGTCAAGACGGAGGCCACGGACGGCTACGAGGCCGTTCAGCTGGCGTTCGAGGAGCCCCGGTCCCACCAGCTCACCAAGCCCATGCAGGGGCACTTCGACAAGCACGGAGCGCCCCCGGGTCGCCACGTGGTGGAGCTCCGCACCGAGGGTGCCGCCAACTACCGGGCAGGCCAGGAGCTTCGGGCGGACCTGTTCCAGGCGGGGGAGTTGGCGGACGTGATCGGCGTCTCGAAGGGCAAGGGCTTCGCCGGCCCCATGAAGCGACACGGCTTCAAGGGCCTGTCGAGCAGCCATGGAACGGAGCGCAAGCACCGATCGCCGGGGGCGATCGGTGCGTGCGCCACCCCATCCCGCGTATTCAAGGGGATGCCGATGGCCGGCCAGATGGGCAACCAGCGGGTGACCGTCTTGAACCTCGAGGTGGTTCAGGCCGACGCCGAGCGCAACTTGTTGCTCCTCCGAGGGGCCGTGCCCGGACCGTCGGGCGGGCTGGTCATGGTCCGCTCGGCCGTGAAGGCTCCGACGGGAGGCACAGGCTGATGCCCAAGGTCCAGGTGGTCGACGCCTCCGGCAAGAAGGTGGCCCAGCGTGAGCTGGCCCCTGAGGTCTTCGAGGCGAGGGTCAGCGTCCCGCTCATGCACCAGGTGGTCGTGGCCGGCATGGCCGCGATCCGCCGGGGCACCCACGCCACGAAGACCCGGGGCGACGTCTCCGGCGGGGGCCGCAAGCCGTGGCGCCAGAAGGGCACGGGCCGTGCTCGGCAGGGATCCATCCGGGCTCCCCAGTGGAGCGGCGGCGGGGTGGCTCATGGCCCTCATCCTCGTGACCACTCCATGCGTGTCAACAAGAAGATGAAGCGAGGTGCGCTCCGCTCCGCGCTCACCGATGCGCTCACGTCGGGCAAGGTCTCCGTGGTGGACGAGCTCTCGTTCGACGAGCCAAAGACCCGCCGGGCGGCCGAAGTGATCGACGCCCTCGAGCTCGAGGGCGCGGTCCTGCTCGTGCTGCCGGGACCGTCGAGCGACGGGATCGTGGAACGATCCTTCCGCAACCTCGCCTCCGTCCGTGTGGCGTACGTACCCGCGCTGGCCGTATATGAGGTGCTCGCAGCCGACCGCGTCCTGTTCACCCAGGGGGCTCTGGACGCGCTGGAGGGCGGGACGCAGCCGGCCGAAGCCACCTCGGACGAGGCCCCGCGCAAGGTCTCGGGCAAGGATGCCGGGGAGGCCGGAGCATGAAGACGCCACGTGACGTCATCATCCGCCCGGTGGTTTCCGAGAAGTCCTACGGAGGCCTCGAGTCCAACGTGTACACGTTCCTCGTCGACCCTCGGGCGAACAAGACCGAGATCAAGGAGGCCATCCAGCAGATCTGGAACGTTCGGGTGGTCTCCGTGAACACGCTCAACCGGCAGGGAAAGGTGAAGCGTCGCCGGTTCACGCAGGGCAAGCGGGCGGACCAGAAGCGCGCCATCGTCAAGCTCGCCGAGGGCGACGCCATCGAGATCTTCGAGACGGGGACGTAGCCATGGCCATCCGCAAGTACAAGCCGACGACGCCGGGCCGCCGGGGGATGACCGGTTCGACCTTCGCCGAGGTCACGCGGGACCGCCCGGAGAAGTCGCTCGTGGCCAAGGGGCGCAACAAGGCCGGTCGAAACACCCACGGGCGCGTGACCGCCCGGCATCAGGGCGGCGGCAACAAGCGGCGGTACCGGGTCATCGACTTCCGGCGGGACAAGGACGGCGTCCCGGCCAAGGTGGCGCACATCGAGTACGACCCCAACCGGACGGCACGCATCGCCTTGCTGCACTACCTCGACGGCGAGAAGCGCTACATCCTTGCGCCGCAAGGACTCGAGGTCGGTCACACCGTGGTCTCCGGGGAGGGGGCGGACGTTCGCCCCGGAAACGCGCTGGCCCTTCGGAACATCCCGGTGGGGACGACGCTGCACGCCGTGGAGCTCAAGCCCGGTGCGGGCGCCCGCATGGCCCGCTCGGCGGGGACCAGCGTGCAGTTGATGGCGAAGGAGGGCCGGTACGCCACGGTTCGCCTGCCATCGGGCGAGACGCGGCTGGTCGAGGCGACGTGCAGGGCGACGGTCGGCGTCGTGGGCAACCCCGAGCACGAGCTGGTCCAGCTGGGCAAGGCCGGGCGCAACCGGTGGCGCCGCAAGCGCCCCTCGGTCCGCGGAGTGGCCATGAACCCGGTGGATCACCCGCTGGGCGGCGGCGAGGGCAAGAGCTCCGGTGGCCGCCACCCCACCTCGCCGTGGGGAAAGAAGGAAGGGCGGACGCGCAAGAAGAACAAGGCGTCGAGCAAACTCATCGTCCGTCGCCGCGGGAAGGGGCGTGGATAGACGTGCCGAGGTCGATCAAGAAGGGTCCGTTCGTGGACGACCACCTCATGGTCCGGGTCGTGGAGATGAACCGCCGGGGCGAGAAGAAGGTGGTACGGACCTGGTCTCGTCGTTCGACGATCGTCCCGGAGATGGTCGGACACACCATCGCCGTGCATGACGGACGAAAGCACGTGCCCATCTACGTGTCCGAGTCGATGGTCGGCCACAAGCTCGGAGAGTTCGCGCCCACCCGGACCTTCCGGTCCCACGCGCGGGCCGAGCGGAGCACGACGGTCAGGTAGGGGATGGAAGCCAAGGCGACGATCAAATACGTGCGGCTCTCGCCGATGAAGGCGCGGCGAATGGTGGACCTCATCCGGGGCCGGCAGGTAGAGGAGGCCCGCCGGATCCTGCGCTTCGCGCCCCAGTCCGCGTCACGTACCATCGAGAAGGCACTGAACTCGGCGGTGGCGAACGCCGAGCAGGGGCCGGAGATGGCGGCCCAGAACCTGGTCGTCGACCGGGCATGGGTGGACGAGGGCCCAACGCTCAAGCGGTGGCGGCCCCGAGCCTACGGCAGGGCGGCCAGGATCAGGAAGCGCACCTCGCACATCACGCTGATCGTGAAGTCGTTGGGAGAGGAAGCCTGAATGGGTCACAAGGTCAATCCGTACGGACTTCGGCTGGGGGTCATCTACACGTGGAAGTCCAACTGGTTCGGGGGCCGCGACTACGCGGACTCACTGCACGAGGACGTGTGGATCCGCAAGCACATCCGCAGCCGCCTGTCCCGGGCCGGCATCTCCAGCATCGACATCGAGCGCAAGGGCGACCAGATCTGGGTGTTCATCCGAACGGCCCGTCCCGGCATCGTGATCGGCCGCAAGGGCGCCGAGGTCGACCGGATCCGCCGGGACATCGAGCGGGTGACCAAGAAGCGTGTCGACGTGAAGGTCGAGGACATGAACTCGGCGGCCAGCCAGCTCCGGCCGGAGACCGATGCGACGCTGCTCGCCCAGGGTGTGGCCGAGCAATTGGCCGGGCGGGTCTCCTTCCGCCGGGCCATGCGCCGAGCCGTCCAGACGGCCATGCGGGCCGGGGCGCTCGGCGTCCGGGTCCAGTGTGGCGGCCGCCTCGGCGGGACCGAGATGTCGCGCCGCGAGTGGTACCGCGAGGGGCGGGTCCCGCTGCATACCCTGCGCGCCCGCATCGACTTCGGCACGGCCGAGGCGAAGACGACCTTCGGGCAGATCGGGGTGAAGGTGTGGGTGTACCACGGCGACGAGATCCCGGCCGCGGAGAAGGAGACCGAGCTCGCCCGAGCCCGGGCCCTGGCGCACGTGTCGGCCGGAGGCGCCTCCACCGGCGCCCTGATCACCGACCAGGCCGAGGCCGAGGCCATCGAGACCGAGGAGCCGGCCGTCCCCGAGCCGAGCACCGAGCGGAGCGATGAGGCCGCTGAGGACGGGACGGCCCCCGATTCCGGCGCAACCGTCGAGGAACCGCCGGCTCCCGAGGGGAGCGAGGCCTGATGCTCGCCCCCAAGAAGGTCAAGCACCGCAAGGTCCATCGGGGCCGCATGCGGGGCCGGGCCAAGGGCGGGACCGAGGTGCATTTCGGTGACTACGGCCTGGTGGCCCTGCAGCCGGCGTGGATCACCAACCGCCAGATCGAGGCGGCTCGGGTGGCCATCACCAGGCACATCCGCCGAGGTGGCAAGGTGTGGATCAACATCTTCCCCGACAAGCCGTTCACCAAGAAACCGGCCGAGACCCGGATGGGCTCGGGCAAGGGCAACCCGGAGGGGTGGGTCGCGGTGGTCAAGCCCGGCCGGGTGATGTTCGAGCTCTCGGGGGTTACCGAGCAGGTGGCCAAGGAGGCCATGAGCCGGGCGGCCCACAAGCTCCCCATCAAGACCAAGTTCATCAGCCGGGCGGGGGGATCGGAGTGACCAGGGTCGCCGAGCTCCGCGAGCTCCCGGACGATCAGCTCATCGAGCGGCTGGAGTCCCACAAGGAGGAGCTGTTCAACCTGCGGTTCCAGCTGGCCACGGGGCAGCTCGACAATCCCATGCGCATCAAGGACGTGCGGCACGACGTGTCGAGGATCCTGACCGTGCTGCGCGAACGCCAGCCGGAGCAGGCGGTGGAGGAGGAACTGGCCCGGGCAGATGCCGAGGCCCTTGCCGAGTCCCGTCAGGCCCAGGCGGCCGGGAGAAAGAAGGGCGAGCCCCTCGATGTCCTGCTCGAGCCGGGCGAGGAGCTCGGGGCGGCCGAGGGATCCGAGCAGGAGACCGGGAAGCGAACGAGGCGATGGCGAGCGAGCAAGAAGGAAGCGAGCGGGACGTGACCCAGGCGAGCGAACGGGGCCGGCGGAAGGTCCGCACCGGCGTGGTGGTGTCCGACGCGATGGACAAGACCGTGCTGGTCAAGATCGACCGGCAGATCCGCCATCCGCTCTATCAGAAGATCGTTCGGCGCTCGTCCCGGCTCGCGGCGCACGACGAAGCGAACGAGGCGCACGTGGGTGACACCGTCCGCGTAGTCGAGACCCGTCCCCTGTCGAAGACCAAGCGGTGGCGGGTTGTCGAGATCGTCGAACGGGCGAAGTGAGGGAACGGTGATCCAGCAGGAGACCCGATGCAGGGTCGCGGACAATACGGGGGCCAGGGAGGTCCTGGTGATCCGCGTCCTGGGGGGGTCCCACCGCCGCTACGCCCGGATCGGCGACGTCGTCGTGGGCTCGGTGAAGGACGCCCTCCCCGGCGGCGCCGTGAAGAAGGGCGAGGTGGTGAAGGGTGTCGTGGTTCGCACGGCCAAGGAGCGCCGCCGCCCCGACGGCTCGTACATCCGCTTCGACGACAACGCTGTGGTCCTCATCAACGACCAGCGGAACCCCCGGGGGACCAGGATCTTCGGCCCGGTGGCCCGCGAGCTGCGAGAGAAGCGGTTCATGAAGATCATCTCGCTCGCACCGGAGGTGCTGTGACGATGCCAGGAGTCGACGTCAAGAAGGACGACACCGTGCAGGTGATGACGGGGAAGAGCCGCGGCCACCGAGGCCGGGTGGTTCGGGTGGTGCCCAAGGACGGGCGCATCCTGGTGGAGGGCGGGGCCATGGCCAAGAAGCATCAGCGGGCCACGGGGCGCCGGTCCACGAGCGGTCAGCAGCTCCAGCAGGGCGGCATCATCGACATGGA
>JBOGVH010000218.1:0-5241 GCA_050695235.1 Actinomycetota bacterium | reverse complement strand
CCGCTCCCCGTTCCCATCGAGGAGCGATTGATCATCGAGTACTACTCCTGATCTGTCCCGTGCGTCTGCTCACCATTTGCCCACCAGCGAAGGATGAGTTCTGCGCGTTGCCTAATCCCTGACGGTGCCGGGTTCGTCCGCCGTCCACATTTCTTTCACTCTTGGTCCCCGCCCAGCCAACTGCTCAAGGTCGGGAGCCCTCCGCGCCCACCGATTGACGGAACGACCGTGGTTCCACCCGATGGGATGGTGAGTGGCCCTTCGGGAGACGAGCTCGAGTTGGGCCAATTCGGGAGGGGCATATCATGCGTTCACCGTGACCGCCCGCAGCCCGAATGAGTTGGCCGTCCGGGCAGGTGTGCCCGCAGCCTTCGTCGAGCGACTCGTGGATCTTGGGATCGTGGCCGCCGCGGACGACGGGACGTTCTCTGATGCAGACGTGTACAAGGTTCGGTTCGTTCGGTCATCCGATCTGGGCGGTCTCTCGGTCGAAGCGATCGCCCGTGCGATCCGGGAACGTCGCTTCTCACTCGCCTTCATGGAGGGCACCCACTACCGATGGGCCGCCCTCTCGGCGCGCACCTACGCGGAGGTGGCCGACGAGACCGGATTCTCCGTCGATCTCGTCCTCTCGTTTGAGGAGGCCCTAGGCAAGGTTCGCCCCGAGCCGGACGACCCGGCCCCGGAGGACCTCATCTCGATGCTCGAGCTCCCACGCGTTGCTTTGGAAGCTGGCGTCGATTGGCGGACACATGCTCGGGCTCTGCGGGTCTACGCGGAGTCGCTCGGCCGGATCGCCGAGACGGAGGGCGACGTGTTCCACCGCTTCATCGAGCTGCCGCGCCTTCAGGCCGGCCTCAGCCAAGGCGAGATGATCGATGCAGTGAACGCGATCGGGGTCGAGCTGGCGCCCGGCATGGAGAAGCTCGTACTCGCCGTCTACCGCCGCCAGCAAGAGCGGGTTTGGACCGACGATGGCGTGCAGCACCTGGAAAGCGCGATCGAGGCGATGGGCCTGTATGAACGGCCCGAACGTCCGACGGCGTTCGCGTTCCTCGACCTCACGGGCTACACGCGGCTCACCGAGGAACGAGGCAACGAGGCAGCTGCAAGACTCGCGGCCGACCTGGGCCGGCTGGTGCAGGAGGAGGTCGGGCAACGCGAGGGGAGGGCGGTGAAGTGGCTCGGTGACGGCGTCATGTCGTCGTTCCGTGAACCCGGCGCCGCCGTGCTCGCGACGATAGAGGTGGGCCGTCGCACCGGGGATGTCGGTCTACCACCCGCCCACGCCGGTGTCGCCGTTGGACCCGTGATCTTTCAAGACGGCGAGTACTACGGCCGTACCGTCAACCTTGCAGCCCGCCTTGCCGGAGCCGCAGAACCGGGCCAGACGCTCGTGGATTCAGACGTCGTCCGACTCGCCGGGAAGCGGGACGACGTGGACTTCCGGAAGCTCGGGGCGGTCTCCCTGAAAGGCATGGCGTTGCCCGTCGAGGTCTACGAGGCCTTGCCCATCTGATGGCAACGCTCGGAAGTAGCTTTCGACCCGCCTTCTCAGGAGGCCGCGAGCGGCTCATCGCCCTCTACAGCAACCCGCCGTAGTGAGCCTTCCTCTGCCAACCCGACATGTTCTGAGGTCTGAGAGAGCACGGTGAGCAGGGAGCCGGGTGCCGCGACCGGACCTGGAGCATCGATCCGGGCCGTAACGAAGCAATTGCCATCGCTATCGCGGGTCGCCTCCACGACCTCGACGATCGCGTACGTGTTCGCGCGCAACAGGATCTCGTGCAAGGTCTCGTCGTCCACGCTTGCCCTAAGGACCAGGTCAACCCGATACATCATTGTTCCGGCACCGTAGTCGGGGCCCGTGGTGCCGCACAAGCCAGAAGGGGATCAACGAGTACTAACTCGTAGGCGCCGCGTCTTCGGGCGTCAGCGCTCCTCGGACGAACGCGATGACCTCGCGCTCACGGCGGTGGAGCGAGGCGCGGCCCTTGTCGGGTCCGACCACGGCGCTCAGCACGCTCGCTTCCGTGAGCGATCCCACGACCGCCGTGTAGAGCGTGAACAGCAGCAGCGCCGGGTCCTGCCGGCGGATCTGACCTTCCTTCATCCCGGTCTCGAGGAACGCGATGGCCCGGATGCGGAGCGGATCCAGCACCGCGGCGAACCGTTCGAAGGCCTCGGGCCCGAGCCGGCCGGCCTCCCGGACGAACATCGGAAACTCCGGCCACTCCTCGGCCAGGTGGAACACGGCGTGGATCACCCCCTCCGCCCGTTCCCAGTAGGTCTGTTTGCCGGCCAGGGCCTCGGCGAGCGCCTCGGCAAGCCGCTGCCCCGCCGCCGTGAGGCTCGCCTCGAGGAGGGCCTCCTTCGTGGGGAAGTAGTACAGCAGCGTCTGCTTGCGGATCCCCGCTGCCGAGGCGATCGCATCCAGGCTGGTGCCGTTGTACCCGTCCCGGCCGAAGTGGCGGATGGCCTCCTCGATCAGCAGGTCCCGCCGCCGGGCGCCCCCGGTCCTGGTCATCGCTCTCCTGGGCTCAGCGCCACGCCGGAGGCCTCCCCCAACGGGCGATGTCGCGCGATCCCTCCCATGTTCGGCGCCACTTCGGGCCCGACGGCCCGCTGAGCCTGGGGGTGGCGCCCGTGGCGGCGCGCCGGCGAGCCTCCCACCAACTCGAGCGATCCTCGTCGAATAGCTCGGCGATAGCCGACTGCATCCGAAGCGAGAAGGCCTGGTGGGTTTCGCCCTCGCTCGGCCTGAGCGGCCCGCCGTATCGGATGCGGATCGGAGGTCGGCCCGGCTTGGGCCAGAACCGACCCTTCGGCATCGCGGCGTACGCCCCGATGATGGCGATCGGCACGACCGGCATGCCCATGTCGATGGCCAGGTGCGCGCTTCCGTGGCGGAACCGCTGCATCCAACCGTCGGCCGAGCGCGTGCCCTCGGGGAAGACGATGAGGTTCCAGCCGTCCCCGATCAGTTCCTTGGCCTTGTCCGTGGCCCGCTCCCCCCCGCCCCGCTCGATGGGAAACCCGCCGTACACGAGCGCCGTGAACGCCGACCGCCACCACACGTCGAAGAAGTAGTCCTTGGCCGCGGCGGTCGCCGTCTTGTTCCGCCACTCCGGGGGAAGGGTCGTCAGGATGAGCGTGGCGTCGAGGTGACTCGAGTGGTTGCTGATGAACATCACCGGCGGCTGCACGCCCTCCAGGTTGTCCAGGCCGAACACGTCGGGCGAGGTCTCGTTCCACACGATGGGCTTCATCACGCCCGAGAGCACGACGTCCCGGGCGGCGCGTCCGGCCGGGCTCCTTGCCCAGTCCGTGGGGAACGACCACGGCTCGGCGGGCGGCGTATGGGCCTCGGCGGCCCGAGGGGCCACCGGGCGGCGACCCCACCGCCATCCCTTCGCGACCTCTCGGACCTCGTCGGCCAGCGAGCGCTTCGCGGCGCGAGCCATCAGCGTACGTCCGCGATGGCCAGGGGCGGCACGTGGAGGTACGTGATCGACGGCGAGCGCCCGACCGTGTCGCCGGCCATCTCCAGCGCGTCCCGGAACGAGGTCGCCGCCCGGTACCCCAAGCGCTCGCAGGTCTTCGGGTTGCCGCCCACCACGATGACGTCGCCCAGGTAATCCAGGGCGTGCGCTCCCCAGTACCACATGTAGAAGGGGTGCACACCGTGATAGGCGTGGCTCTTTCGGTACAGGTGGATGTACCAGGGATCGGTGGCGTACTGCTGCTCGTACTTCGACTCGATCGTTGAGGGGTCGGTGGTCTGTGACAGGACCTCCTCGAAGAAGTCCACGTAGGAAGGGTGATGGACCTGGTGGAACTCCCACGGGACAGGGTGGAACATGATCATGGCCCCGCCCGGGCGGACCACCGGCTTGTTCCGGTACATGTTGAACAGGTATCCGAGCCCCAGGCAGTGCACCAGGATGGGGTTCATGATCGAGTTCACGTTGTAGGGCCCGATGAACGGAAGGCCCACGACCATCACGTCGCTCTGGCCGTTCACCTCGGTAAGCTGCTGCTGGTGCAGCCGGGCCAGCGTTCGCTCGTGCACCGCCTCCGTCTCTCCCGCGTTGATCCCGGTCACGCCGTAGGGCGCCAGCACCCGCATCCACACCTGGTGACGGAGCTTCGGGGGGGCCATGTCGTTCGCCTTCCTCGCCGCCAGGTAGGTGGCCTGCTCCTTCAGCGACCACTCCCACTCGCGCTTGTTCATGAACCCGAACGGCTCGGGGAAGACCTCGTTGTTCAGTGTGGTCTCGATGGTGAAGATGCGGACGCCGCTGTCCTTCAGGAGCTGGCCCATCCGCGCGCACGAGTCGTGGATGGCGGAGTGGCCGGGCCGCGGGTCCATGTACGACTTCGAGTGCAGCATCGTGCTCACGTTGTGGTGGGGCCGGACCCCCCGGTAGCTGGCCAGGCCGACGGGGACCGACTTGTGCCCGCCATCCATGGCCACCAGGTTGATGTTCACGTACACGATGAGGTCGGACTCGGCGGCCCGCTTGTTGATCTCGACGTCCTCGCCCTTGTCGGTGGTGCCGACATACGTGAGGTTGGCATGGTCCTCGGCGTCGTGGTTCGTCAAATCCCGCGGGTAGAACGAGCGGAGCACCCGCTCCCCGACCGCGTGCTTGATCTCGTCACCGGTCATACGGCGATGGAGCGAGTTGGCCACGATTAGCTTGAGGTCCTCGACGCCGTTGCGCGCCGCGAGCTCGATGACCTCCTCCAGGACCAGCTGGCGGATGTCGGGCTCCTGCATCGGCGGCAGGGGGATGGAGATGTCGTCGAACGCGATCGTGAGCTTCATGCCCGGTTTCAGCAGCGCCTCGAGCGGCTCGGAGTCGTGCGGCTCGGCCAGCGCTCGGCGGATCGCCCCTCGCACGTCCTTGATCCCTGGGAGCGCGTCCGGCGGATAGATCACCCGCGAGCCCAGTGGGAACTTCTGGAGCCGGAACCCCTCGCCCTCGTGGACCAGGAGCGGCGGCGTCCGCTCGTCCACCTCCAGCACGAACCCAGGTCTGCCCACACGTTCCTCCTTATTCAGCTCGCAGGTCGAACGCGACCTTCAACGTCCCCAGCCGCCCGGCCCCGAGCGCATGGTCGATGGCCGACCGCCACCGGCGGAGCGGATACGTCGCTCCGACGATCCCGTCGAGGGGCGTCTCGGCGGCGATCCGGGTGGCGATGTCGAACGCCGACGTCCCGTCGGCGTTCGAC
>JBOGVH010000217.1:0-4002 GCA_050695235.1 Actinomycetota bacterium | reverse complement strand
ATCTTGTCCACCGCGTTGTGGCGGCCCACGTCCTCCCGGAGCGACAGCAGTCTGCCGGTCGCGGCGAACAGCCCGGCCGCGTGGAGCCCTCCGGTCTGTTCGAACACCTTCTGGGCCCGTCGAAGCTCACCGGGCAGGCCCTCGATCACGTCGCGCGCCACCTCCGGCCCCGGACCAATCGAGGCGCACTGCACCTCCACGTGCTCCAGGCTCGCCTTCCCGCAGATCCCGCACGAGGAGTTCGCGTAGAAGTTCCGGGTCAGCGTGCCCGGGTCGAACGGGCGGGCCAGGTTCACCGTGACCACGTTGTAGTGCTGTTCGTCCTGGTCCAGGTCCTCGCAGTAGCTCACCTTGCGGACGTCGTCGCGGGCCCGGATCAGCCCCTCGGTGAACAGGAACCCCACGGCGAGGTCGAAGTCGGCGCCCGGGGTCCGCATCGTGACCGCGACGGACACGGCGTCCTGCCCCGGACCCTGGGCCCGGATCTCCATGGGCTCCTCGGTGGCCAGGCGATCGGCCAGCTCGTGCGCCGCGCCGTCCCGGACGGCCAGCACCCTGGCCCGGGTGATGTTCCGGCGCAGGGGGATGGGCTGGCCCACAGGACCCATTATGCGACTCGGGCGGGTCAGGCCGGTCGCGGAGTATCCTCACGTGACGTTTGAACGACCGGTCAAACATGGAGGCCGTGGGACCGATGAAGAGCGGGCTCGAGATCGCGCAAGGGGCCGCCCTGCGGCCCATCACCGAGATCGCCGCGGCCGCGGGTATCGAGGAGGGCGAGCTCGAGCCATTCGGTCGCCATCGGGCGAAGGTCTCGCTCTCGGCGATGGAGCGGCTGTCCGGACGGCCCGACGGGAAGCTCGTGGTGACCACGGCCATCACCCCGACGAAGGCCGGCGAGGGAAAGACCACCACCTCCATCTCGCTCACCCAAGGGCTGGGGAAGATCGGTCAGAACGTAGTCCTCTGCCTACGGGAGCCCTCGATGGGCCCGGTGTTCGGCATCAAGGGCGGCGGCACGGGCGGGGGCTACGCCCAGGTGGTGCCGATGGAGGACATCAACCTCCACTTCAACGGCGACTTCCACGCCGTCACCGCGGCGCACAATCTGCTGTGCGCCGCCCTCGATGCGTCGATCTACTTCGGGAACCCGCTCGGGATCGATCCGGGGACCATCACCTGGCCGAGGACCCTCGACGTGAACGATCGCGAGCTCCGCTACACGGTGGTCGGGCTCGGCGGCAAGGCCCACGGGGTTCCCCGCGAGAACTCCTTCGTGATCACGGCCGCGTCGGAGATCATGGCCGTGCTCGCGCTGGCGTCCGATCTCCAGGACCTGCGGACCCGGCTCGGTCGGATCGTCGTCGGGGACACTGTCGAGGGCGAGCCGGTCACCGCCGAGGACCTCAGGGTGGCAGGGGCCATGGCGGTGGTGATGAAGGACGCGATCAAGCCCAACCTGGTGCAGACGCTGGAGGGGCAGCCGGTGCTGATCCACGCCGGGCCGTTCGGCAACGTGGCCCACGCCAACAACTCGATCGTCGAGGATCGAATCGCCCTCAAGCTCGCCGACTACGTCGTCACCGAGGGCGGTTTCGCCAGCGACCTCGGGTTCCAGAAGTTCGCCGATATCGTGTGCCGGTTCGGCGGCTTCGTCCCCAATGCCGCCGTGCTGGTTGCCACCGTTCGGGCGCTGAAGTTCCACGGCGGCATGGCCTTCGAGGAGCTCCGGACCGAGGACCTGGATGCCCTTCGCCGCGGTTCGGAGAACCTGGCGGCCCACATCGACATCATGAAGGCGTACGGCCTGCCGTGCGTCGTAGCCATCAACCGGTTCCCCACCGATACCGACGGGGAGCTGGCCCTCGTCGACGATCTGGCCACCCAGGTGGGCGCCGAGCGGGTCGTGCTGAATGACGGGTTCGCCCGAGGGGGCGAGGGAGCCCTCGACCTGGCCCGGGCCGTCGTGGAGGCGTGCGAGCGGCCGAGCGCCTTCTCCCAGCTCACTCCACCCGGCGCGCCGCTCAAGGAGCAGGTCGAGGCCATCGCCACGCGCCTGTACGGCGCGGACGGAGTGGACTATCTCCCACAGGCCGAGCGGGACATCGCCCGTATGGAGTCGCTGGGATTCGGGCGGTATCCCGTCTGCATGGCCAAGACCCAGCTTTCCCTGTCGCACGACCCCACCGCCCTGAACCGCCCGAAAGGGTGGCGACTGCCGGTCCGAGGTGTGGTCCCCTCGGCCGGCGCCGGCTTCGTGGTGGTGCTGTGCGGCGACATGCAGCGGATGCCCGGGTTGGGCCGGACCCCGGCCTTCACGAACATCGACATCGACCGGGACGGACGCACCGTCGGGCTGTACTAGCCGGCGAGCAGCGACCCCCCCTCCACCCGGATCCACGCGGCCCGGCTGACCACGTCGTTCCGGTCGAAATCGAAGATCCCTCCCCCCGCGGGGGCAGCCTCCCAGAGCGCCCCGCACTCGGGACAGGACCACAAGCTCTGGGCTTGAGGCTCTGTGTGCATGGGTGGCGCGCACGTGTGCAACGGCATCACTCGACCTCCCGGCTCGAAATCACACGCCTGTGATTCCGGAAGCCTATCGCACCGGAGGGCCGATGTGGGCGAACGAACCGGACGAGATCAGCTGCGAGGCCGGGTCTTCTGCGGGTCGTAGAGGGGAAGGACGTCGACGGTCGCCGGGACCGTCCCCTCCCCCACTGCGACCTCCACGGCGTTCCCCAGGTTCGCCTGGTCGGATCGGAGCACGGCGATCCCGATCTTGCCGTACCTCGGGCTGTCCGTGGGGCTGGTGAGCACGCCCACCTCCTCGCCCTCTTTCGTCACGGCGGCGCCGTACTCGGGAAGCGCTTGGGCCTCGTATCGGAGGGTCACCAACCGGTTCGGTGGGGACTTCGCCAGGTCCTCGAGCGTTTCCCGGCCCAGCGGCTCCCCCGGCGCGTCGAGCTTGACGAACGGGTCGAAGTTGAAGTCGAAGGGAGATCGCTGGTGCGCCTCGTAGTCGTAGTCCGTAACGATCAGGCCGGCCTCGATGCGAAGGATCTCGATGGCGTCAGCCCCGAACGGCGTGATCCCCGCCTTGTTCACCACGACGTCCCACAGGTCCTCGGCGTTCGCCGGGTCCGTGAGGAACAGCTCGTACCCGAGCTCGCCCCCGAAGCCCGTACGGGACAGGTACACGGGGACCCCACCCACCTGGACCGGCTGTGGGATGAACCGGAAGTACCCGAGGCCGCTGATGTCTGTCTCGGTCAACTCCTGCACGACCTCTCGAGACCGAGGTCCGAGGACGCCGAGATGCGGCATACGGGGGGCGATCCACTCGAACTCCACCCCCAGTCCCTTCAGCGCCTCCCGGAAGTACTCGTCGTGGTCCTTCCCGTTGGTCATGACCCAGGCGTGGTCCTCCGCCACGTTGAAGACCGTGCCGTCGTCGACCATCAGGCCGTCCTCGTCCAGGAACGCGCCGTAGCGAACCTGTCCCATGTCGAGGCCCAGGATGTCGTTGGAATGGACCCGGCGGGCCGCCTTCAGCGCGTCCGGCCCCCGGAAGTCCCACTTGTTCAGCGGCGAGACGTCCCACACGGCGACGTCGTCACGCACGGCGTCGTATTCCTCCTGCACGTTGCCGAAGCTCTCCGTCCACATCCACCCGCCGTCGGCGACGTGCGTGCCGCCGGCGGCCACGATCACCTCGTGGAACGCGGTCTTGAGGGCTTCTTCCTCCTCGGCCATGTGCTCGCCTCCGCTTCCTCGGTGTTCGAGCCTATCGAATCACGGTCCTGACTCGCCGTTCAACCCGTGCTCCGTCATCACCAGGTCGACCGGACGGTCGCCTCGCCCGTGCGGCACATCATCCACCAGCTGCACGGAAAAGCAGATGCCCACGGCGAGCGCATCCGGCCGCAGGCCGGCGAGAAACCGATCGTAGAACCCCCGGCCGTAGCCGACCCGGTGGCCGGACCGGTCGAAGGCCAGACC
>JBOGVH010000216.1:0-11362 GCA_050695235.1 Actinomycetota bacterium | reverse complement strand
CTCGAGAGTTCACCCCGGCCCAGCCCCCGAAGTCCCCCTTCACTGCCGAGACGCGCTCGCCCTTGTCCATCAGGATTCCCAGCACATCGGGGAGGTAGTACTCGCGCTGACGATTGTCCCTCCCCACGAGCGGCAGGGCCCGATACAGGTCATCCCTGCGAAACACGTAAACGAGCGTGGACATCTCGCGGACGGCACGCTGGGCAGGCGTGAGGTCGGCCTCCTCCACGATGCCGATCAGCCGGGCGCCGTCGCGGATGACCCGCCCGTATCCCGCGGGGCTGTCGACCTCGGTCGTCAGGATCGAGGCGGCCGCCTTCGTTCGGCGGTGCACACCCAGGAGCCGTCTCACGTGGCGTCCCTCGACCAACGGGTCGTCGCCCGCCATCACCAGGACCTCGGCCACCCGGCCAACGGCCGCCTCGGCCGATCCCACCGCGTGGCCGGTCCCGAGCGGTTGGGCCTGGCGGACGAAGACCGGCTCGGGGTCGAGGCCCCAGGATCGCACGGCTTCCTCGACCCGCTCGGCTCCCTGCCCAACCACCACCACCAGCCGACCCGGCCGTGCAGCCATCGCCGCGCGTGCGACGTGCCAGAGCGCAGGCCGGCCTCGCACCGGCCGTAGGACCTTGGGGAGCTTGGACTTCAATCGCTTGCCCTTGCCCGCGGCGAGCAGGACGGCGGCAAGGGAAGGAGCGGTCTTCTCGGGCACGGACATCCTTCGTCGTTCGAGGCCGAATCCTTTGTACCGGGGCCCGCACACTCTGGCAAGGCCGCCTCTCCGGAAAAAGTTCCGGGGGGAGGAGTCGAACCTCCATCGAGGGCTCCAAAGGCCCGCGTCTTGCCGTTAGACCACCCCGGACCGCCTCCCGATTATCGCCGACGGAGCAAGGCGAAGCCGCCACCCGTTCAGACGACGCTCAGGGCGGGCCGGCGATCACCAGTGCGGAGGCCCACCGCTTGGCCAGCGACCGCGCGTGGGCCTCGTCGCGTGCCAGCCCCACGACCGACGATCCGCTCCCGCTCATCACGGCGCCCAGCGCTCCGGCGTCAAGCAGCGCGGCCTTGGCCTCGGCCAGATCCGGGTGCCGTGCGAACACCGGTCGCTCCAGGTCGTTGAACAGCAACGGCCCCAACGTTTCGGGGTCGCCTTTCGTCGCGGCTACGATGAGCGGAGCCGGGTCGGGCCCCGACGAAGCCCGGTCCTCGTCCCACCACCGGTACGCGTCCGGCGAGCGGATGCCGAAGTCGAACGAGCGCAAGACCCACCACAGCCGGTCCACGGTGGCGGGATCGATCACGTCACCTCGCCCGTGCACCAGCACCGGGCCACCGGCAAGCATGGCCGGGACGTCGGACCCCACCCGTGCGGCGATGTCGGCGAGGGCTTCCATGTCCAGGCCGCATCCCCACAGCTCGTTCAGCGCTCCGAGGGTGGCCGCGGCGTCGGAACTCCCGCCGCCGAGCCCGGCGGCCACGGGGATCCGCTTCTCGATCTCGACCTCCGCTCCACCCGCGTGCTCGCACTCCTCGGCCAGGGCGAGCGCGGCGACCAGGGCGAGGTTCAGTCCGCCCGCAGGGACCGTGCGCGAGAGATCGTCGACGCCCTTCATGGTCACCCGCAGCTCGTCGGCAGGCCGGGCCGAGATCCGGTCCGCCAACGAGACGGGCACGACGAGGCTCTCGATGTCGTGGTAGCCGTCGTCCCGAGCTCCAAGGACGCGGAGGAACACGTTGATCTTCGCGTCCGCCTCGCGCCGGACGGCGGACCGGCGGGTCATCGCAGGACTCCCTCCAGCCGAAGGACTTCCGCGATCCGGGCGAAGTCCGCGAGTCCTAGCCGTTCGGCCCGGATGCCGGGCCCCACGCCACTCTGGGAAAGGACCCGCGCCGCCGATGGTGCGTCGAGGCCCAAGCGCTTGAGGGCGTTGCCCATCGTCTTCCGCCGCTCTGCGAACCCCTCGTCGATCACCCGGAAGAGCGCGGCCCGGTCGGCCTCGACCGGCGCGGGCCGGGGGGTGAGTCGCACCGTGACCGACTCGACCTTGGGCCGTGGCCAGAAGACGTCGGCAGGGATCCGCCGAACGAGTTCGGCGCGGGCCCGGTACGCCGCCCGGACGCTGACGGCGCCGTACGCATCCTCGCCCGGTTGCGCCGTCAGGCGTTCGCCCACCTCGCGCTGCACCATCACCAGGTACTCAGTGATCCGCGACCCGAGATCCAGCATGTCCAGCAGCAGTGGTACCGCGACGTTGTACGGAAGGTTCGAGACCATCGCCCAGTCGCCGGCAGGAAGCTCGGCGTCCCAGTCCATCTTCAATGCATCGCGTACCTCCAGTCGAACCAGGGGGTAGGGCGCCAGCACCTCCCGTAAGGCCGGAACGAGCGCGCGGTCGCGCTCAACCGCCAGCACGTGGGCGCCCGTCCCCGCAAGGATCACGGTGAGCGAGCCGAGTCCCGGACCGACTTCCACCACCTGATCGCCCTGCCCGATCCCGGCGTCGGCCACGATGGCCCGGGCGAGATTTGGGTCGGCCAGGAAGCTCTGGCCCAGTGCCTTGGAGGGATGGATCCCATGGCGGGCGGCGAGATCCTTCAGGGCCGCGCGACCAAGCCCGGAGCTACCAGGTGAGGCGGACGTTCATGACCCCCTGGCTGAGCGGCGCGAGGGCCGCGAAGGCCTCATCTGAGAGGTCGATGATCCGTCCGCCGAAGGGTCCACGATCGTTGATTACCACCTCGATGCTCGTGCCGGTAGCGACATAGGTCACTGTCACCACCGTCCCGAACGGAAGCCACGGGTGCGCGGCGGTGAAGCCGGAGCCGGGCGCGAAACCGTACCAGGAGGCCTCGCCCGTCTCCGAGCCGTGAACCACCGAATCGGCCCGCCCGACCACGCGGAGCGTGGGGACCGCCGTCTGAAGCACCTTGCGCGCAAGGACGGTCTTTCGCGCCACCCGCCCGTCCACCAGCGTGACCCGGTAGGTCACGAGCATCCTTCCGGTCGACCCGGACTGCGTGATCTTCTCCGTCCCGGGGGTCAGCGTGGCCGAGTACGACGTGAGGGTGTGGAACGGGATCGGAACAACGACGTCTCGCGTCCGAAGATCGATATCGACGAACTTAACGGACGCCCCGTCGAGGAGGGGGGTCCTGGGTGGCGGAAGGACGCGATCGCTCCCGTCGGGCTCGATCCCCATGGCCGAGAGGAGCTCCCGGACGGTGGCTGCGTTCGTGAGTACGTCGTGAGCCTTTCCTTTCACGACGACCCGAGCGTCCACGATCCGGGTCGGCCCGACCGGTTCTCCCGCGGAGAACCAACTCTCGGTGCGCTGGATGGCCAGCTTCGCCGACGGTCCAGTCACCCCATCCACCACCCAGACCCCCACACCGGAGGCGGCCTGCAGGAGGCCGCTGGTGTCCACCACTACCGTCATGCCGTCGGCGAGGGGGGTCGCCACCGGCGGGGCCACGTGGCCCTCTATGTCCACGACGATGCCCCGGGCGTCGAGGAGTTGTTCCACGTTCGAGCTCAGGGTGCGAACGGCCTGGGGGTGGCCGTCCACGACGAGGGTCACGTTCTTCTCGAGAGCCAGATAGAGGGAGCCGACGGCGAGGATCGCCACGACGAACGCGACGTTCCCCGTAGCCCTGCGGATCCGCAATCGGCGGACCCGAGTCGGCCGCACCAGCATCCTTCCCCCCAACAGCAAGAAGGCTTCGGGGGGAGCGCCGGCGATCAGCCGGGCCGAAGCCTCCATGAGCACTGGCGGCACGGTATCAACCCTCAACCCTCACTGCAAACTTGAAAGCGAACGTGTGTTCGAGGCCCTCAGAGCGCCTGAACCGTTATCCAAGCCGGTGGAAAACCGCGCGCGCGTTCGCAGACGTCGCGTCGCGAACCGTTTCGAAGGTGGTTCCGCGAACATCGGCGATCTCTCGGATCACCTCGACGACGTTCGCCGGCGAGTTGTCGCTGCCCCGAACGGACTGCGGGGCGAGGAACGGGCTGTCGGTCTCGACCAGAAGTTGATCGAGCGGGGTAGCGGCGGCCGACTCCCGAAGGTGCCGGTTCTTCGGATACGTGAGGTTGCCGGCGAAAGACAGGAACCACCCGCGGGCCGAGCACTCGTTGGCGATCGACGCATCGCCGCTGAAGCAGTGGAGGACCACTCGTTCCGCCGATCCCTCGTCCAGGAGCCTGAGTGCGGCCGGCCATGCATCCCGAATGTGGACAACCACGGGAAGCCCGGTCTCAACGCTCAACGAGATGTGGAGAACGAAGGCTCGCTCCTGATCCTCTCTCGGCGATCGCATCCGATAGAAGTCGAGCCCGCATTCCCCGACTGCGACAACCCGTGGCATGGCCGTCATCTCCTTGATCTGCTCCCATCCCTCGTCGTCCAATTCCGAGGCGGTGTGGGGGTGCATCCCGGCCGTGGCGAACACCTCGGGGAAGGACCGGGCGAGCTCGATCGAATGTTGGCTCGTCTGGGGGTCGATGCCGGCGCAGACCAGCCTCCCGACGTCCGCCCGCCGCGCAGCCGCAACCACCTCGGCGGGGTCCTCCTCCATCAGGAACATATGGCAATGGGTATCAACGGCGGCGTCCGGCGGAGACGGCTCGGGATCGGTGGAAGCCATGGATGGCCAACGATACCGGCTCTCGACCTCCGCTCGACAGGCGACCCAGCGGGCAGTGAGCCGCGATTGCCGAGTGTCCACCCGGAGTCGAGGGACGGAGTCTCACGTGAAACGCGCCGGCGCGAACCCTCACCTAGGAGTCGAGGCGCGGGAACAGCGATTCGCCCTTGGTGGTCCTCGTGCCGGGAACGAGGCGGCCCCACTCCGCGGCGTGGGGAATCCGCTGAACCGCGAGCGGCTCGGAAATCCCCAATTGTTTCCACAGCCTATCTGCCGCGCCGGGCATGATCGGTGAAAGAAGCACCGCCAGGATCCGAAGGATCTCGGCCGCGGCGTACAGCACCCCCGCCAGGTCATCTCGACTCGCCGGATCCTTGGCAAGGCGCCACGGGGCTCGCTCCACCAGGTACAGGTTGGCCCGGCCTACGAGCTCCCAGACCGCGGCCAGCGCAGGGGTCAAGGCAACGTCGAGCATGAGGCTGTCGTACCGGCCGGCGACGTCCTTGACCAAGGCGGGGAGGTCGCCCTCCATCCCCGCGGCAGGGGCGTCGGGGACCAGACCGTCGTAGTAGGACCCCAGCATCGCCAGGACCCGGCTGGCCAGGTTCCCCAGACCGTTCGCCAGGTCGGCGTGGTACCGGTCGTTCATGGATTCCAGGGAGAAGCTTCCGTCCTGGCCGAACTGGATCTCCCGGATGAAGTAGTACCGGTACGCGTCGACCCCGAACCGATCCACGAGCTCGAAGGGGTGGACACCCGTGGCGTTGGTCTTCGACATCTTCTGGCCTCCGACCGTCAGGAACCCGTGGGCCCAGACCTGTTCGGGGGGCTCGATGTCCGCGGCCATCAGCATGGCCGGCCAGTAGATCGCGTGCTGGCGGAGGATATCCTTCCCGATCATGTGGATGTTCGCCGGCCACACGCGGGCGAACCGCTCGGGGTCCGAGCCGTACCCCGCGGCCGTGATGTAGTTGGTCAGGGCGTCGAACCAGACGTAGGTCACGTGCGCCGGGTCCCAGGGGAGCGGGATGCCCCACCGGAACGACGTCCGGCTGATGGAGAAGTCCTGGAGTCCGCCGCGGATCACCGACAGGACCTCGTTCCGCCTGACCTCCGGCTGCACCGCCTTGGGATGCGCCTCATAGTGCCGCAGGAGCCAGTCCGCATACGCCGAAAGACGGAAGAAGTAGTTCTCCTCCCGCATGGCCTCGACCGGGATGCCGTGGATCGGGCACCTGCCGTCGACGAGCTCGTCCTCCGTGTAGTACAGCTCGCACGACACGCAATACAGGCCCTCATAGGTGCCGAGGTAGATGTCGTCTCTGCCGTTGTCGAACACGGTTTGGAGGAGCTCCTTCACCGCCTTCTCGTGCCGGGGCTCGGTGGTCCGGATATAGTCGTCGTAGGCGATATCCAGTCGGGCCCACACCTCACGCCATCGTGGCTCCATCGAGTCCACCCATTCCTTTGGGCTCATCCCGGCGGCCTCCGCCGCCCGCTGGAGCTTGAGCCCATGCTCGTCGGTGCCGGTGAGGTGGAAGACCTCGTCCCCGCGAAGCCGGTGGTACCGGGCGATGAAGTCGGTGGCGACCGCGGTGTAGGCGTGGCCGATGTGCGGGACGTCGTTCGGATAGTAGATCGGGGTGGTGATGTAGAAGACGTTCCGGCCCATGGTCGGGCCATTCTAGGGGTCAGGTGGTTGAGGAGCTCCCCTCGGAGCGGCCTGCCTCCAGCAGCGACTCGTAGATGGCGTTGGCGGAGGCTCCCCGCTTCCGGGCCACCTGCGAGGCGGCGTCGCGTTTTCGCATCCCGGCTCGAACGAGAGCCCGGGCCTCCCCGACCAATTCCTGCTGGTCCACGACTTCCGGACGGCGACTCCCCTCGAGCACCACGACGAGCTCGCCCTTCAGCCCGGGGTCCGGCAGACGAGCCAGGACATCCGAGGTCCGACCCCGGATGACCTCCTCGTGCAGCTTGGTCAGCTCCCGCGCGATGGCCACCTGTCGGTTCCCCAGCTCGGCCAGGACGTCACGCAGCAGGGTGGCCAATCGATGGGGCGACTCGAACAGCACGACCGTCCGCCGGTCGTGGGCCAGGCTCCGCAGGCGCGTGCGCCGATCGCCGGCCCGACGAGGAAGGAATCCCTCGAACACGAACCTGTCGGTGGGCAGCCCCGAGACCACCAGGGCCGACAGGACCGCCGACGGTCCGGGGACCACGCGCACCTCGATCCCCGCGTCCACGGACGCGCGCACCAGCTGGTAGCCGGGGTCGGACAGTCCCGGCATGCCGGCATCGGAGACCACGGCCACGTCGTGGTCGGATCGCAGCTCCTTCAGCAGCTCCTCGGTCCGCCGGTCCTCGTTCCCCTGGAACAGCGAGACCATCCTGGCCTCGATGCCGAAATGGGCCAGAAGCAGCCCCGTGCGCCGCGTGTCCTCGGCGGCGACCACGGCGACCGCGCCGAGCGTCTCGCGCGCCCGGTCGGTCATGTCCCCGAAGTTCCCGATCGGCGTGCCGACCAGATAGAGGATCCCGCTCACGGATCGATGTTGCCACGGTTCGTCGCCGACCGAGAGCGGCCGGAGGTCCTGGGAGCCTGCGACGCCGGGTACAGTTGGCGGCCATGCCCTCGGCGGCGCACAAGGATTACTCGGGAACCCCGCTTCCCCGGAAGCTCGGCATCCGGGACGGCTCCAGGGTCCTGCTGGTCTCCCCTCCTCCCGGCTTCACCCTCCATCCGTTGCCTCCGGGCGCCCACGTGCTCCGACGGCCCGGCGGAGCCCTCGACGTCGTGGTGCTGTTCGCGACGAGACGACGTGAGCTCGAGCGGAGGTTGACCGCCCTGGCCCGCTCGCTGGACCCGGCCGGGAGGCTCTGGGTGGCCTGGCCGAAGAAGGCGGCGAAGGTCGAGACCGACCTCACGTTCGGTGCCGTGCAGGAGGCCGGGCTCTCGGCGGGGCTCGTCGACAACAAGTCGGCGTCGCTCGACCGCGTGTTCCAGGGGGTCCAGTTCGTGTACCGACTGGTGGACCGGCCGGGTGGCCGGCGCTGACCCTTCGCGACGACAGGGCCTCTCGTACCATCACCCCGTGCAGACCCCCGCCACCATGATCGAGCCTCCGGCTCCCCCGCCGGCCCGGCTCGGTCTGGAGGCCGTTCGCCGCTTCATCAACAGGCCGGTCGTGGCGGTGGTGGCGGTTGGCCTCATCGCCGCGATCCTCCGGTTCGCCAACCTGGGCGCGCCGCCGACCCGGGTGTTCGACGAGATCTACTACTCCAAGTCGGCCTGCATCTACCTCGGCTACTCCAACGCGCGCTGCGACACCACCAGCAGCGACGAGCGGTTCTGGAGGACGGACAAGAACGACACCGGGGCATGGGTGCATCCCCCTCTCGGGAAGTGGGCCATCGCCCTCGGTGAGCTCGCCTTCGGCACCGATGCCTTCGGATGGCGAGTGTCGTCTGCCGCCTTCGGCACGGCCACCGTGATCGTGCTCGCGCTGATGGTGCAGCTGCTGTTCGGGAGTGCCCTGTGGACCTTCACCGGGGGACTCCTCCTGGCCACGGAGAACCTCAGCTTCGTCCAGTCACGGGTGGCGATGCTCGACGTCTTCGTGGCGTTCTGGATCGCGCTCGGATTCCTGTTCCTCCTGCTGGACCGGCGATGGATCGAGCGGCGCGGACCCCGGAGGTCCCAGCTGGCACCCGAGGTGCCTGAGACTCCACATGAGTCAGACCTCCCCCAGCCACCGACCTCCGGCGTCCGCGTGCCCTCTCCATTGCTCCGGCCATGGCGGGTCGCTTCGGGCATCGCGTTCGGTGCCGCAGTCGCCACGAAGTGGTCGGGGGTCACCGGCATCCTCGGCGCCATCGCCTTGTCGGCGGTGTGGGAAGTGATGCGGCGCAAACGAGCCGGCGTGAGCCGACCAGTCCGGCGAGCGATCCAATGGGAATCGTTCCCCATCGCCCTGATCTTCCTGGCGGTGCCGGCGGTGGTATACGTGGCATCGTATCTGGGGTGGTTCCTTCATTTCGGGTTCCACGTCGGAGATTGGCTCCGCCTCCAGGGAGCGATGACGAACTATCACGAGCACCTGCAATCGATCGATCCCGAGAAGCACAAGCCCATCCACCCCTACCTCGCGCAGGCCTGGAAGTGGATCCTCCTATGGCGTCCGGTCCTGTACTACGCGCGGTACGCCGACGACGTACGCCGCGTGATCTATGCGAACGGCAACCCCGCCATCTTCTGGGGGAGCCTGGTGGCGATCCCCTACGTCGCCTACGCCTGGTGGCTGAGGCGGGACTGGGTTGCCGGCTTCGTCGTCATCACGGTCGCTGCCCTCTACCTGCCCTGGTTCCTGGTGACGCGGCCGCAGTTCTTCTTCTACGCCACACCGATCGTCCCGTTCTTCGTGCTCGCGTGCGTCTATGCCCTGCGGGACCTGTCGGAGGCCCACATCGCCGGCTCTCGCTCGCGCCCGTGGCTCCCGCTCGCCGCCGGGTTCGTCGTGGTCTCGGTGGGCCTGTTCCTGTGGTTCTGGCCCGTCCTCACCGCTCACGCGCTCTCCGGGTACGCCTTCTCGCTCCGGGCATGGTTCCCCAGTTGGACGTGAGGTGACCACCGGTCAGACTATCCCTCGCGAGCCCGCAGGGACGCCGGGCTAGGATTCGCGCCGATGCCCGCGACGTCGACGCATACGTTCATCACGATGGCCGACGGCGTGCGGCTGGCTGCGACGCTTTACCTGCCCGACGGCGAGGGCCCGTGGCCCGCCATCCTCGAAGCACTGCCCTATCGCAAGGACGACCTCACCGCGTCGTATCGGACGGAGTACGTGCGCCTCTCCGAGGCCGGGTACGTCGTGTGTCGGGTGGACGTGCGAGGGACCGGGACCTCCGAAGGCGTTGCCGAAGACGAATACCCGGAGATCGAGCAGCGGGACATGAACGAGGTCATCGCCTGGCTGGCCTCGCAAGACTGGTGCACCGGCGACGTCGGGATGTACGGGACCTCCTATTCGGGGTTCAACTCGATCCAGGTAGCCATGACCCGGCCACCGGCGCTGAAGGCCATCATCCCCATCTACGCCACCGATGACCGGTATGCCGACGACGTTCATTATTTCGGTGGCGCGCTGAAGGCCCTCGACCTGGTGGACTACCCCACGTACATGACCGGCCTGAACGCTCTCCCGCCGGTGCCTTCGCTGTACGGCGACGGGTGGCGCGCGGCATGGGAGCAGCGGGTGCACGACAACGAGCCGTGGGTCATCCGCTGGCTGGAGGAGCAGACGTTCGGGCCGTACTGGCAGCACGGTTCGCTCCGCTCTGACTATGGAGCCATCCAGGCCGCGACGATGATCGTCGCCGGCTGGGCCGATGGATACACGAACAACTCGCTTCGCACGATGGCCGCGCTGACGTGCCCGAGACGGCTGATCCTGGGGCCGTGGGCGCACGCGTCGACCGAGACCTCGCTCCCGGGGCCGAACGTGGACCTGACCCCGGAGATGCTCCGGTGGTGGGACCGGTGGCTGAGGGGCATCGACAACGGCATCGATCGCGAGCCGGCGATCCTTCTCTTCGCCCGCCGCTCAACCAAGCCTCAGCCCGATCTGACGCAGGTCCGGGGGGAGTGGCGGTACGAGCCGGGGTGGCCGCTCGATCGAGGCACGGAGGTCCCCATGCCGTTCGGGAACGCGATCGCCGTGGGCCGGTCCTCCTCCGACCCCGACGAGCTCGAGGTCCGGGGCGACGTGGGATGGACGGCCTGGATCTCGTGCGCCGGGCACCTGCCGTTCGGGCAGCCCCAGGACCAGCGACCGGACGAGGCGTGGTCCGCCGTGTACGAATGGCCTCCGCTCTCCGAGGAGCTCGAGATCCTCGGCCATCCCCGCGTGGAGGTGACGGTGAAGTCGTCCGCGCCTGTGGCCTTCCTCTCGGCGAAGCTGTGCGACGTGTTCCCCGACGGGACCTCGGCGCTGGTGACGCGGGGCCTCTTGAACCTGGCGCACCGGGAGTCGCGAGAGCGGCCGTCTCCGCTCGAACCCGGGATGCCGTACCGGGCCCAGGTGGAGCTCGAGGTCACCTCCTGGATCTTCGAGCCGGGGCACAGGATCCGGCTCGACCTGGCCGGGTCGGACTGGCCGAACGCGTGGCCGCCGCCCGCGGCGGCGACGCTCACCTTCGAACGCGGTGGCTCGGCGCTGATCCTGCCCGGGGTGGACGGGCCCTCACCGATCGGCGAGCGTCCCGTCCTCACGACGGCCAGTAACGGGCAGGAACGATACGAATCGTCCAAGGGCAACGCGGTGGAGACCGTCGTGTGGCGGATCGAGCACGGCGTGCTGGACCGGGAGACCCGGGCCGTCGCCGAGAGCTCCGGGGCGACTGAGGCGGACGGCGAGCGACCACGGTTCCACGAGCTCTACGGTGGGACCGTTGCCGTGTCGACGCGGGACCCCGCGGTCGCGAGCGCCGACTCACGCGCCTCGTTGACCATCGAGTGGCCGGAGGCCACGGTCACCTCACAGATCCACCAGGTGGTTCGAAGCGACGCCGAGGCGTACCACCTGACGATCGATCTCGACGTCTCGGAGAACGGGACGCTCCGATGGTCCAGGCGATGGGAGCGACGTATCCCTCGCCGGCTCCAGTAGGCCAACGCGGGCCAACGCTCCGCCAACGGGCCGCGGCTAGGCTCGCCTTCGAC
>JBOGVH010000215.1:0-3779 GCA_050695235.1 Actinomycetota bacterium | reverse complement strand
GGGCAGCCCCCTCCTTCGTTCTCCGATCAGGAAGGCAGGACGTGCTCTTCCCCTTCGTCCCCTGGCGCAGTCTCGCCGGAGACCGGGAGCCGGACCTCGAACGTCGCGCCCGCCCCCTCGTCCGATCGCACGGTGACGGTCCCTCCATGGGCCTCCACGATCGCGGTCACGATCGAGAGCCCCAGTCCGGCTCCTCCCATCGACCGGGAACGCGACGGGTCACCCCGGTAGAACCGCTCGAAGGCGCGGGTGGCGACATCCGACGTGAGACCGGGACCTTCGTCCGCCACCGACAGGAGCACGGAGGAGGCGTCGTCGGCCCCCAGCTTCACCCGAACCCGCGAGCTCGCCGGGGTGTGGACGCGCGCGTTGTCCAACAGGTTGTCCACGGCCTGCCGGAGCCGGCCCTCGTCTCCGATCACCAACGTGGGGCCGTGGAGCTCGAGTTCGATGGGACGGTCGGGCTCCACCGCGCGAGCGCTGTCGACGGCTTCCTCGACGATTCGAGCGAAGTGGACAGGTTCGCGCTCCAGCGGCCGGCCCTGGTCCAGGCGGGCCAACAGGAGCAGGTCGTCCACCAGCACGCCCATCCGCGCCGCCTCGGCCTCGATGCGCTGCATGGACTTCGCCAGATCCTCGGGCCTCGAGTCGGCGCCACGACGGAACAGCTCGGCGTACCCGCGGATCGACGTGAGCGGCGTGCGGAGCTCGTGAGAGGCGTCGGCCACGAAGCGTCGCAGGCGATCCTCGGAGGCCCGGCGCTCCTCGAAGGCCGCCTCGATCTGGGCGAGCATCGCGTTCAGCGCGAGGCCCAACCGACCTACCTCTGTCCGTTCCGTCGCCGGCTCGACCCGGCGCGAGAGGTCGCCGGCCGCGATGGCGCCGGCGGTCGCCCCGATCCCTTCCAGCGGACGAAGCCCCAGTCTCACGAGCCAGAGCGCGAACCCCGCGACCAGGAGCAGCGCCATGCCGCTGACCACCAGCTCCACGCCGAGCAACCGATCGAGCGTCGCCGAGACCTCGGTGAGCGGGATGGCAACGATCAGGGTTCCCGGTCCCGGGCTGAGAGCGGCGGCAACGGTCCTGTAGGTCGGGTCACCACCATCAGCGGTGGTGGTGAAGAAGCGTGGAGCCTGCGTGGGCGACGACGTGGAACCGGGCAGGTTCCTGGGGCAGATGGGACGCTGGTCCGCGTTGCTCTCGTATCCGAAGAACTTCCAGACCAATGGAGCTCCGGAACCATTGCGAACCTCTGCGTAGGTTCCCGGCGGTACAAGGAACGTCGGCGTCGGATGGCTCGGGATGTCACCTTCGAACTGGAGGGAATCCAGGACCGGTCCCTGGGCGGCCACCAGCTGATCGTCCACTCGGTTGAGCAGGAAGTTCGACAGGAGCCGGTACGTGGCGACGTTCGCCACGAGCAGCCCGGCCGCCACAAGGACCACCGACGTGATCAGCAGGCGCGCTCGGAGGGACACGGCTCACTCCGGGGGAAGGTGGAGCACGTATCCCACGCCCCGCACGGTGTGGATCAACCTGGGTTCCTCGGGATCGACCTTCTTCCGCAGGTAGCTGATGTAGGTCTCCACGATCGAGGAGTCGCCGCCGAAGTCGTAGTGCCACACGTGATCCAGGATCTGGTCCTTCGACAGGACCCGGCGGGGATTGGCCAGCAGGAACCGGAGGAGGCTGAACTCGGTGGGCGTGAGGTCGATAGGTCGGCCCTTCCGCCACACCTCATGGGTGTCCTCGTCCATCTCGAGATCGGCGAAGGCGAGCCGGTCGGCCGGCGGCCCGGAGCCGTGGGCCCGACGGAGCACCGCCCGGATCCGGGCGATGAGCTCCTCCAGGCTGAACGGCTTCGTGACGTAATCGTCGCCACCGATCGTCAGGCCGCGGACCTTGTCCTCGGTCGCGTCGCGGGCCGTGAGGAACAGGACCGGCGACGGCCGTCCCCGGTCGAGCAGACGCTTCTGCACCTCGAATCCGTCGAGGTCGGGGAGCATGACATCGAGGACGACGAGGTGAGGCCGGAACGATTCGACGAGCTTGATCGCGTCGCGACCGTTCCCGGCCGCTTGCACGTCGAACCCCTCGTACCGAAGGGCCGTCGCCACCAGGTCGGTGATGTTCGACTCGTCGTCGACGACGAGCACCCGCCGCGGATCGGCCCCGACGGGATCGCCGGGTGCCGGGGGCTGGTTCGGTGGCGTCGGGCTCGCCTCCTACGCGGCGGCAGGAGGCGACGGCTCGTCGGGCGGGGGCTGGCTTCCGCCGAGGTCCTGATATCGCTGCACGAACTCCCGCCGGTCCATCTCGCCCCGAGCGTACCGGAGACGAACCTCGTGGAGAGCGTCATCGCGTGGCGACGCGGTCGTCGCTCCGGTGGAGGCCGGCATCAGCGCTCGGCCCCGACCCGTGAAGCGAAGGACGGCCCACACGCCGAGCCCGATCAGGACGAGGAACAGCACCAGCGGCAGGAAGCCGCCGAAGAACACCCACCAGCCGTGGTCACCGTACGGTCCGCCGTGATTGAACTCCATGGATCGAACACCTCCCCGTGCTCGTTGTGGATTTCAGTTGAGCATCGGAGCCTGGGAAAACGCTGAGAGCTCCCCAAGAGCTCACGAAGAGGCAGCGAGGGTGTCCAGCGAGCCGTCCCGCTCCGGGTCGCGGGCACCGGGGAGGAACATCACTGCGAGCGTGATCGCACCTCCCAGGATCCCTGCGAGGACGAGCGTCATCCGGGCGCCGATGGCCGAGGCCACCGGACCGACGATGGCGAACGACAACGGCACGCCCGCGATCGAGATCATCCAGTCCAGGCTGGTCACCCGCCCGAGGAGGTCGTTGGGGACCAAGCGCTGGACGAGGGTGAACCAGATGACCACCAGGATGGTGATGCATGCCTCGGTCGCCAGAGCCACGATCATGGCCTGCCACACCCCAGTTACGAGGCCGAATCCTGCCGTCCCGAACATGGCGATCGCCCACGCCAGGTACAGCGCCGTCACGGGCCTTCGCGGCAGCCTGCCCCGCTGCCCGAAGAACAGGGCCGCGGCCACCGACCCCAACCCGCCGGCGCCGAACACCAAGCCCAGCGCGGTCGGCCCGCCGTGCAGCTCGTTCTTGATGACGTAGGGGACGAGCGTCTCCCACGGCCCCCACGTGGCCAGCAGGCTGACCGTCGCCCCCACCATTGCCAGGATCAGCCATCGGTGGGCGATGACGTACCGGAGCCCCTCCGCGACCTCGGACATCAGCCGTTCCCCCGAGTCGGCGTCGCGGGGCTCGGGGCGGGTCCGCATCAGCAGGATCATCAACGCCGAGAACACGAACGTCCCGCCGTCGAAGACGAACGCCCAGCCGGCGCCGAAGGCCGCGATGAGCAGTCCCCCGATCAGCGGTCCGAGCAACATCATGGAGAACGGCCGCACGAACTGGGCCAGTGAATTGGCCTCGACGAGCAGGTCCCCGGAAACGATCGTGGGCACGATCGCCGAGAAGGACGGCTGGAAGATGGCCTGCCCAACCCCGTACACCACCACCAGCCCGATCACCAAGGGAATCGTCAGCCGCCCGGTGATGGAAAGGGTGCCGATCGTCGCGATCGCGGCACAGCGGATCAGGTCGCCGGCGATCATCAGCCTTCGCCTGTTGAACCGGTCTGCCAGGGCGCCGGAGAGGAGCATCAGCAGCACTTGGGGCAGCGACCACGCCACGCCGACGAGCGCCAGCGCAGACGGTCGGTTGGAGATCTCGTAGACCTGCCACGATGG
>JBOGVH010000214.1:0-2136 GCA_050695235.1 Actinomycetota bacterium | reverse complement strand
GAACATCTCTCCCTGTCGTTCTCGCGTCTGGATCGTCTGGAGAACTGCGAGCTCCAGTTCGTGCTGGGCGATGAGCTCGGCCTGGACCCTGGCGGGGGGTACCAGGCTTGGGTGGGCCGCCTGATCCACCAGCTCATCGAGGACGTCGAGAATGGCAAGGTCGATCGGACCCAGGCGGCCTTCATCGAGGCGTTGAACGAGCGATGGCAGGAGGCCCGGTTCCCCTCGTACGCGGTGTCCGAGGCCGAACGCCGCCACGCCATCCGGGTGCTGATCCCGAACTGGTTCGAGCGCTACGCGGACCTGCCGGCCGAGGTCACCGAGCAGGCGTTCCGCTTCGAGTACGAGGGCGCGCTGATCAAGGGGAAGATCGATCGGATCGGGCCGGTGCCCGAAGGCGGTCGCAGGATCACCGACTACAAGACCGGCGCCGCCGACAACGCCGACAGGCCGGCCAAGAGTCTGCAGCTGGGGATCTATTACCTGGCAGTGAACGAGTGCGACGACCTGGCGCCCTACCGACCGGTCGACGCCGTGGAACTCGCCTACCTACCGGGCAAGAAGGGCAAGTGGGAGCTCGTCCCGCTGTGGTGGCAGGTCTCGGGCGCGGAGGAGAGGTACAAGGGCGCGATGCGAGAGCGCCTGTCCGGCCTCATCGAATCGGTCCGGCGGCTGGACCGGGAGGGACGCTCCGCGCCGAGCACCACCGCCAACTGCTTCTTCTGCCGGTTCCAGACGATGTGCTCTCGCTATCCCGAAGGGGGCGAGGTCTTCCCCGTCACCGCGCCGGTCTCGCTGAACGCAGCCGCGGACGCCAACCGATGACCGGCTTCCCCAAGGCCATCGTGGACTTCCTGGAAGCAGAACCGACCCCCGAGCAGTGGCGCGCCATCTCCATGCCGCTGGTGCCTTATGTCCTGGTGGCGGGGGCCGGTTCGGGCAAGACGTCGGTCATGGCCGCTCGGGTCATCTACCTCGGCATGGCGGCCACGGGTCTCCTCGACGCCGGCCACGATGGAGTCATGCCCGGCAACGTGCTGTGCCTCACCTTCACCAACAAGGCCACCGAGCACCTCCTCCTCCGGATCAGGCGGGCGCTTCGCACTCTCCGCCTGGAGGAGGGCGAGGAGCCGGAGATCCTCAACTACCACGGGTTCGCCGCCGAGGTCGTCGATCGCCACGGCATGCTGATCGGGATCGAACCCGGCCAGCGAGTCATCACGCCGGCCCAACGTGCGGAGCTCGGGGCTCGGGTCCTGGACCGGATGACGTTCGATCACCTCACCACGCGGTGGCAGCCGACCATCGTCGCCAACATCCTCTCGCTGGACGAGCAGCTGCAGAACCACGTCGTGGAACCCCAGGAGGTCGTGGACTTCAACCGCACGAACCTGGAGCGGCTGAAGACGGCGAAGTCCCCCGACCCCCATCGAGCCGCGCTCGAGCGGATCGAGCTGGCGGGGGCCGTCGAGGAGTTCCGCCGGCTGAAGCGCGAGCTGGGGGTCATCGACTTCGGGGACCAGATCGGCCTCGCCGTTCGTATCGTCCGAGAGCATCGGGAAGTGGCCGAGGATTATCGGTCCCGATTCCAGGCCGTGCTCCTCGACGAGTACCAGGACACGAACCATGCCCAGGCCGTGCTGATGGAGGGGATCTTCGGGCGTGGCCATCCCGTCACCGCGGTTGGCGACCCCGACCAGAACATCTATGGCTGGCGAGGGGCCAGCCTGCACAACCTCCTGCAGTTCCCGACGCAGTTCCCGAATGCCGACGGAACGCCTTCCGACAAGCTTCCGCTGTACACGAACTTCCGCTCCGGCGCTCGCATCCTCGGCGCGGCCGACGAGGTCATCGGGCCGCTCCCGGCGAACCAGCGCCCCGATCCCGACAAGGAGCTGCGTCCACACCCGCCGAACGGCCTCGGGTTCGTCCGGGTAGCGCAGTACGAGCACGAGATCGCGGAGATGCAGGCCGTTGCCGACCATATCCTCGCGCTGCACGAGGAGGGGGTGTCGTGGCGGGACTGCGCCGTGCTGTGCCGGACCCATCGGCTGTTCGAGCCGCTCCAGCTGGCGTTCGCCGATCGTGGCGTCCCGGCCGAGTTCATCGGCCTCGCCGGGCTGATCAAGCTCCCCG
>JBOGVH010000213.1:0-10232 GCA_050695235.1 Actinomycetota bacterium | reverse complement strand
CGGCAGCCCGGCGTTGGGGTGGCACGTCGTGAAGACCGGTGCCACCGTGGCCAACGCCTCGAGGTACGGGCGCATCTCGGCCGCGCCGAGCGAGCAGTTCACTCCCACGCTGAACGGCTCCGCGTGCTCGACCGAGGTCCAGAAGGCCTCGATGGTCTGGCCGGAGAGCGTCCGCCCGCTCCGGTCCACGATCGTCACGGAGATCCATCGGGGGAGCTCCGGCGCCACATCCATGGCCGCCGCGATGGCCGCCTTTGCGTTCAGAGTGTCGAAGATCGTTTCGATCAGCAGCAGGTCCACGCCCCCGTCGCGGAGGCCCCGGATCTGCTCCGCGTACGCCTCGTGCACCTGGTCGAACGTGACTTTGCGATACGACGCGTCCTCCACCCTCGGGGACAGCGAAAGGGTCACGTTGAGCGGCCCCACTGATCCGGCCACGAAACGGTCTTCGTGGCGGGCGACCGCCTCCCGGGCCAGCCGAGCCCCGGCCAGGTTGATGTCGTAGACGGCGTCCTGAAGGCCGTAGTCGGCCTGCCCGATCGAGGTCGCCGTGAACGTGTTCGTCGTGGTGATGTCGGCGCCGGCATCGAGGTAGGCGTGGTGGACCGAGGAGATGATGTCCGGTTGGGTCAGGTTGAGGAGGTCGGGGTCGCCCCGGACGTCACGGGGGTGGTCGCGGAAGCGATCCCCACGGAACTCCTCCTCGGTGAGTCCACGGCCCTGCAACAGGACGCCCCAGGCCCCGTCGAGGATGACGATGCGCTCCGACAGCAACCGCTCCAGCCGGGCCTGGGCGACGTCGTTCGCCTTCGCGGGAGCGGGAGCAACCATCGAGCAATGCTAACGCAGCTCTGTGACCCTGAGTCAGAACGATCCCGACGGCCGGTCCCGTCCCGCGGTCTCGACGCCTGCGATAGGCTCGCGGCTCGACCGGGAGCGGAGGGAGGCCGATGAAGGACGCGCTCGATTCGCTGGCCGGGCTGGTGCCGTCCTCCATCTCCTCCCCCCGGGCGCCGTCAGGACCTGCCTGGGGCCATGCCCGATCCGACCGGCCGTTGGGCAAGCGGGGTCTGGACCTCCTGGCCCGGGTCCCGCTGTTCGCCGGGCTGTCCCGTCGTCACCTGCGCGCCCTGGCCGACCGGGCCGACCAGGTGGAGTTCCGGCCAGGAGAGGCGATCGTGGTCGAGGGGATGCGGGGAGGAGCCTTCTTCGCGATCGTCGAGGGGGAGGCCCGGGTGACCAGGGGGAAGCGAACCCTGGCCACGCTCGGCCCGGGCGACTTCTTCGGTGAGCTGGCGCTGCTCGACGGCGGCGAGCGCACGGCATCGGTCGTGGCCGCGACCCCCATGGTGTGCATCCGGATCTTCAAGCGGGCGTTCGACCGACTGGTCGCCGAGGAGCCCGGCGTCTCCGCCCGGATGCTTTCGGTCTTGGCCGGCCGGCTTCGTCAGGCCGAGCGCCCACGCGCCGACTGATGTTGGCGATCGCGTACAACTGGTGGAAGCTGCTGCACGTCCTCGGCGTGCTCGCGTTCGTCATGTACCACGGCGTGTCGATGATCGTGGCCCTCCGGCTCCGAACGGAGCGCGATCGGACGAGGATCGCCGAGCTCCTGCAGTTCTCGGGTTCGTCGGTGCGGGGGATGTACGTCTCGCTCGCCTGGCTCACCGTGTTCGGCATCGTCGCAGGGGTGCAGAGCGGGATCTACACCGATCAGGGGTGGTTCTGGGTCTCCATCGGCATCCTGGTGGCTGTCAGCGCGGAGATGTCGATCGTGGCTCGGCCCTACTATCAGCGGCTCAAGGAGGCGGTCGAGATCCGGCCGTCGGGTGTTCCCCGGCGGAGCGACGAGGAGCTCGAGGCCATGCTGCGTTCGAGACTCTCGTTGACGAGCACGGCATTCGGCTTCGCCGCGCTCGTGTTCATCGCCTACCTGATGATCTTCAAGCCGTTCTGACGCCCGACGGGGTTACAGGTCGGTGGGCTCGAGCGGCTTGGCGGCGGGCCCGTTCACCACCTGGCCGAAGGGCGAGTACCGCGACCCGTGGCACGGGCAGTCCCAGGTCTTCTGCGAGGGGTTCCACTTCACGGTGCACCCCATGTGGGTGCACTTGGCCGAGAGCGCGTGCACGACGCCCTTCTCATCCCGGTACACGGCCACCTTGTGGTCCCCGGTGGCGACGATCCCCCCCTCGCCCTTTCCGATCTCCGAGAGGTTCTGGGCCACGGTGCGCGCGATCAGCACGTCGCAGGGGGCGTACTCCGAGACCTTCTTGGGAACCGACGCCAGGAAGAGGCCCTTGGCCCCGGCCAGCCCCCGGTTGCCCACCACGATGAGGTCCAATCCCTCACGCGCGGCAGCTTCCATGATGGCCTCGGCCGGGTCTCCCTGGAGGATGAGCATCGTGGGCGGCGCGGCGCCCTCGCCGATGGTGGCCGCGGTGTCCTTGAGGATCAGCTCGCCGGTTTTCGGATGCCCCACGAACGCCAACGTCACCGACGCCCCGAGCTGGGTGGCCAGGGCATAGCCCTTCCTGGCGGCCCGATCCGCGGTGGAGGAGCCGTCGGTTGCCACGAGCATCCTCGCATAGGGCATGGCCCCCTCCACCCGCTGCCCGACCGGTCGTTCCCGAACCAGGAGGACGTCGCACGGCGCGTGGCGGGACACCTTGGCGGCTACGCTGCCGATGATCTGTGCCCCCAGGGAGAGCCCCCGGCTGCCCAGGACGATCAGGTCCGCCTCCCGCACGTCAGCCACCTCCACGATGTCCTCGGCGGGCGCCCCGTCGCGGAGGACCACCTCGGGCTCCAGCCCCTCGGCCCTGGCGGCGGCCTCGGCCCGCTCGACGGCAGCCTGGGCCCGATCCGGACGCGCGTACGTGTGGACGATCAGCAGCTCCTTGGCCTTCGTCGCTCGGCCCAGCGTGGCGGCGACGTGCTCGGCGCTCTCGGCGAAGGCCGAGCCGTCGGTCGCCAGGACGATGCGCTTGTATGACATGGAGGTCCTCCTGATGGCCGGTGGGCGACCCAATCGGGCTCCGGGAGCCTAGCGCGTCCGGCGCGAGATGAACGGCAGGGGCACGAAGGGACCAGGTGTGGCTGTTGGTTCGGCCGCCGCGCGCTACGCTAGATGCGAACCCCCGAAACCCTGAGGAGGCGGCCGGGCGACGCCCGGCCAGGGCAGGATGCCGAAGGACGTCGAAGAGAAAGACCGGATCGTCATCCGGTTCGCCGGTGACTCGGGTGACGGCATGCAGTTGACCGGCGACCGGTTCACCAATGCCACTGCCGTCCTGGGGAACGACTTGGCGACCCTCCCGGACTTCCCCGCCGAGATCCGGGCCCCTGCCGGTACCGTCCACGGGGTTTCCGCCTTCCAGATCCAGTTCGCCTCCGAGGACATCACCACCCCCGGCGACCACCCGAACGTCCTGGTGGCCATGAATCCGGCGGCCCTGAAGGCCGACCTGCATCTGCTCCAGAAGGGCGGGACCGTCATCGTCAACGAGGACGCCTTCGTCCAGCGGAACGTGGAGAAGGCCGGGTTCTCCTCCAACCCGCTGGGGGACGGCACCCTCGAGGGCTACCAGGTCTACAAGGTCCCGATGACCTCGATCACCGTTCGGGCCGTCGAGGAGCTCGGCCTGACCCGAAAGGAGGCCGAGCGCTCGAAGAACATGTTCGCCCTGGGCCTCGTGTCGTGGATGTACGGCCGGCCCATCGATGTCACCCTGAACTGGCTGCACAAGAAGTTCGGCGACAAGCCGCAGGTCTACGACGCGAACGTAGCGGCCTTCAAGGCCGGCTACAACTTCGGCGAGACGACCGAGCTGTTCGCCCACTCCTACCAGGTGAAGCCGGCTCCGGCCGAGCCGGGCGTGTATCGGAATGTCTCCGGAGCGCAGGCGCTGGCGCTCGGCCTGGTCGCGGCGAGCCAGCGGAGCGGGCTGTCGCTGTTCTACGCGAGCTACCCGATCACGCCCGCCTCGGAGCTGTTGCACGAGCTGTCGCGGCTGAAGAACTTCGGTGTGCGGACGCTCCAGGCAGAGGACGAGATCGCCGCGGCGAACGTGGCGCTGGGCGCGGCGTTCGTAGGACAGCTGGGAGTCACCGGCACCTCCGGCCCGGGCATGGACCTGAAGGCCGAGACCCTCGGGCTGGCCGTGACCCTGGAGCTCCCCATGGTGATCGTGGACGTCCAGCGCGCGGGCCCCTCCACCGGGATGCCGACGAAGACCGAGGCCGCCGATCTCCTTCTGGCGATGTACGGCCGGCACGGCGAGTCGCCGATGCCCATCGTGGCCTGCTCCTCGCCGTCCAACTGCTTCGACGCGGCGATCGAGGCGGTCCGGATCGCGGTGAAGTACCGGACGCCGGTGATCCTGCTGTCGGACACGTCCCTCGCCAACTCCTCCGAGCCGTGGCTCATCCCCGACGCCGACGCGCTTCCCACGATCGACCCGGGGTTCGCCACGGGGCCGAACGCGGGGACCGAGTTCCTGCCGTACCTCCGCGACGAGAACCTGGCCCGGCCGTGGGCCATCCCCGGGACGCCGGGCCTTCGCCATCGGATCGGCGGCCTGGAGAAGGAGGACGGGACCGGCGACATCAGCTACGACCCGGAGAACCACGAGCGGATGACCGAACTGCGAGCGGCCAAGGTGGCGGGGATCGCCAAGGATATCCCGCCGCTTTCGGAGGACGATCCCGACGGTGACGCGACGCTCCTGGTGCTGGGGTGGGGCTCGACCTGGGGGACCATCAGGGCGGCCGCCCGCCGGGTCCGCGATCAAGGGAAGAAGGTGGCCACGGCCCACCTGTTCCACCTCAACCCGTTCCCGTCGAACATCGCCGAGGTGGTCCGGCGCTATCCCAAGGTGTTGATCCCCGAGATGAACTCGGGACAGCTCGCCCTCCTCATCCGAGGCCGGTTCCTGGTAGACGCGACGAGCTACACGAAGGTCCAGGGCCTCCCGATCTTCGTCGAGGACCTAGAGCAGGAGATCCTGAAGGTGATGGCGGGATGAGCGACGTCGAGCACGAGCAAGCCGGCGGCAACGGAGGCAACGGTCAGCGCCCCGTGGGGACTCTGACCAAGAAGGACTTCACCAGCGATCAGGAGGTCCGGTGGTGCCCAGGGTGCGGCGATTACGCCATCCTGGCCACGGTCCAGGCGTTCATGCCGGAGCTCGGGATCACGCCCGACAACACCGTGTTCGTGTCGGGCATCGGGTGCTCCGGACGGTTCACGTACTACATGGACACGTACGGGGTGCACGGGATCCATGGCCGGGCGCCGGCATTGGCCACGGGGATCGCCACCGCCCGTCCGGATCTCGACGTGTGGGTCGTCACGGGTGACGGGGACGGCCTGTCGATCGGGGGCAACCACCTGATCCACGCCCTCCGCCGCAAAGTGAACATGAAGATCCTGCTGTTCAACAACCAGATCTACGGCTTGACCAAGGGCCAGTACTCGCCCACCAGCGAGGAGGGCAAGGTCACGAAGTCCACGCCATTCGGCTCGGTGGACCATCCGTTCAACCCCATCGCGTTGGCCCTGGGTGCGGAGGCCACCTTCGTGGCACGGACGGTCGACAACGACCGCCAGCACCTGATGCAGGTCCTACGACAGGCGGCGGCGCATCGAGGAGCGGCGTTCGTCGAGATCTATCAGAACTGCAACGTGTTCAACGACGGCGCGTTCGACCTCCTTCGCGACAAGCCGCAGGGGGTCCACAACCAGATCCGCCTGGAGCATGGCAAGCCGATCCTGTTCGACGAGGACAACCGGTGCGTGGCGGTGGGGGACAACGGTCGGCTGATCCTGGCCGGCGTGGACGACGTCGCCCCGGACAAGATCGTGGTCCACGACGTGCACGGCCGTCCCTCGCTCGCGTTCGCGCTGGCCCACCTGGCGCACGGGCCCACCGAACCCACGTGCATCGGCGTGTTCCGGGAGGTCGAACGACCCGTTTACGGTGAGGCCATGGACAAGCAGATCGAGGTGGCTACCGAGCGGCTGGGCCGGGGGAACCTGGCCACGCTCCTGCATTCAGGCGACACCTGGACGGTCGGGTAGCGACCGGGGCCGGTCGGGGAGGTCTCGGTCCCACCAAGCCTCGCGGGGAAAGGCGTCCGGCTAGACGGCGGAGAGCTGCCCGAATATGATGGCGCGGAGCCATCGACCACCGGTTCCCGGAGCTTCCAGTGGCCAAACAGGCGCCCAAGCACAAGGACGAGCAGCCCACTGGGCGGCCAGCCACGCCGTCCACCGTCCGAAACTGCACGGTCTGCGGGACCAGACTGTCCATCTACAATCCCGGTCCCAACTGCTGGCAGCACACCATGGGCTATCCATGGAGGGGACCGACCGCCAAGCCGAAGTACGAGCCGTAGCTCGGTTCGTTACGGGACGGCGGGCTCACGGTCCCGCATGAACGCCGACCAGTAGAGGACCGCCCCGATCACGCCACCAGCGACCGGTCCCACCCAGTACACCCACCAGCTGTTCCAGGTCCCGGAGACCAGGGCCGGGCCGAATGAACGGACCGGGCTCACGGCCCCGCCGGTGAACGGCCCGGCGACCAGGATGTCGAAGGCGAGCACGAACCCCACGGTCAGCCCGGCCGCCTGCGGGAAGGGCCCACGGTCGTCGAGGAGGGTGGCGAAGACCGTGAATACCAGGAAGAAAGCAAGGACGGCCTCGATCAGGATGCCCTTGCCTTGGCCGATCCCGGTGGCGAGCACCGGCGTCCCCAGGTTCGCCGCCTTCCACACGGCGGTGGGAACCACGAACCGGAGCAGCAGGGAGGCGAAGATCCCTCCACCGAGCTGGGCCGCCACGTAGGTCAGTGCCCTGGCCGATCCGATCTTGCCTGCAGCCCACACGCCGATGGTGACGGCCGGGTTCACGTGCCCGCCCGAGATGGGAGCGGTCACCGAGACCATCGCCGCGACGGCGAACCCGGTCGCCAGGGCCACCCCGACCAGGCCGCTCCCGTAGGGGCCGGCCACGATCACGGAGCCGGCGCCGACGAACACGAACCCGAACGAGCCGATGAACTCGGCCAGGGCGGCCTTCCAGGTGGTCTCCACCGCTCCTCCTCACCGGGGCTCGCCGGACCATATCCGACGCGTTTGAAGAGGGCAAAGGGCACGGGAGCCCTTGGTAGGATGCCGCCCGTGAAGGTCCTGCTCGTGTCCCCGGACCCCGAATCGAGGACCCTGACGCGCCTGGCGGTTGCGAACATCGAACGGCGCCTGGGTGAGCGGCTGGAGTTCATCGAGGCGGCGGATGGCGAAGCGGGGCGAAGGAAGGCCTGGCGGGAACGCCCGGACGCCGTGGTGGCGGACGAGATCGCTTCCCGGATGGGGGCGTTCGCTCTTGCACGGGACCTGAGGGGCGCGAACGAGCCGTATCCCGGGGCCATCGTGATCCTGCTGGAGCGCCGCCAGGACGAATGGCTGGCCAACTGGTCGGGGGCGGACGCCTGGTTCGTGCGGCCCATCGATCCGTTCGAGCTCGCCGACCGCGTGCTCGAGCTCATGATGGCCAAGGAGCGCGCGTGAAGATCAAGGGGACGTGCCGGCGGTGCGGGCGCGAGTTCCTCGTGGAGCAGGTCATCAGGAACGGCGGCCGTTGCCCTTGGGACGGGGAGCCTTTCCAGGCGGACTACGCGGTCGTTCTGGTGGATTCGCTCAGAGACGCCGAGGCCGCGGGCAACACCCTGGAGAACGCGCTGGAGAAGGTGGCCGACATGGAACCCGAGTTCGTGCTGGACATCGACTCGGTCATCGGCCGGATCCGGGAGCACCTCGAGCGGCTGGAGCGCACACACGAAACGTAGCGGCGCTGCGGACGCCCGGGAACCGAACGGCTACCGTGTCGACGTACGCCGGGAGGAAGCGAGTCTGGTCGTCGTGATCCTGGATCCTTCCGGCCGCGAGGTCTCGACCCGTGCATGCAGCGACGAGACGGAGGCCCGAACGTACGCCTCCACGGTCCGTCAACACGCGTACTGGCTGTCTGAGGCCAAATTCCGTGAGTACTACCGGCTCCCTGGTCCCGCCGGGGGAGGGTGACGTGGGCTTCAATGCCATGCGGCCCGGGAAGGTGAAGGCGGCCGACCTGGTCATGCTGGTGGCGGCCATCGTCGTGATCGTCGCGTTGGTGATCTGGGCTATCCGGTAGCCATGGAGGAAGCAGAGCTCTCCGAGCTCGACTTCTGCTACGTGACCACCACGGGAAGATCGTCAGGCCGTCCCCACAGGATCGAGATCTGGTTCGCCCTCTATAACGCCAGGGTCTACGTGCTCTCCGGTGGCGGCGACGCCAGCGACTGGGTGAAGAACATCCGGGTCAATCCGACGGTCGGCCTTCGGATCGGCGACCGCGACTTGATCTGCCGGGCCTACGTGGTCGAGGACACCGACGAGGACGCGCTGGCCCGTCGGCTCCTGATGGAGAAGTACCGACCGCTCTACACCGGTGACCTGGACGAATGGCGGGAGACCTCCCTCCCCGTCGCCTTCGAACTTCCCGAGGACTAGGACTGGTCGAAGCCGATCGAGAACAGGCGCTCGAGGTCGTGCCTGGAGTAGACCTGGAAGGCGATGAGGGTTTCGGTCCGAACGATCCCCGCGACCTTGCCGATGCCCTGCGGGATCACGTTGGCCAGGTCGTCGTGGTTCACCACGCGCACCACGGCGACGAGGTCGAACTCCCCGGCCACGGAATAGACCTCGCTCACGCCGTCGATGGCGGCGATGGCCTGGGCGGCCTCCTGGATCTCGTCGATCTCGCATTGGATGAGGACGACCGCGTGGACCATCTCAGCTTCCTTCCTGTCCGTCGCACACCGCGCCGTTCACTCGTTCGTCTCCCACCCGCCCGGCGCTCCGCGCCTCACCCGCGCTCCAGGAGCACGGCCAGGCCCTGGCCGCCCGAGATGCACAGTGTGGCCAGGCCGAGCGCGTGGCCCTTCTCGCGCATCTCGTACGCGAGGGTCAGGAGGAGGCGTGCCCCGCTCATCCCGATGGGATGTCCGAGGGAGATGCCGCCGCCTCGCGGGTTCAGCTTGTCGCGGTCGAACTTGAGGTCCCGCTCGCACGCGATGACCTGGGCGGCGAACGCCTCGTTGATCTCGATCACGTCGATGTCGCCGAGCGACAGGCCCGTCTTCTCCAGCACCTTCTTGGTTGCCGGGACCGGACCGATGCCCATGACCGCCGGGTCCACGCCGGCCCACGACATCCCGGCGATCCGCGCGAGCGGCTGACGGCCTTCGGCGGCGGCTCGCGACGCGGACATCAGCACCAGAGCAGCCGCGCCGTCCGTGATCCCGGAGGAGTTGCCCGCGGTCACGCTCCCGTTCTCCCGGAAGACCGGCGGCAACGCCGCGAGTCGTTCGAGCGTGGTCTCGGGGCGCGGATGCTCGTCCTCGCCCACCGTGATGGTGCCCGCGCGCTTGGGGTCGGGGGCCTCGACGGGGAAGATCTCGGCCGACCGCCGATCCTTGGCCGCCTCGGCCTTCTGCTGCGACTCCACGGCGAACTCGTCCTGCTCCCCCCGCGAGATGTCGTACAGATCGACGAGATTCTCGGCGGTCTCGCCCATGATGAGCCCGCACAGCGGATCCAGGAGTCCGTCCCGGTACATCGCGTCGTAGGCCGTCGCGTCCCCCGCCCGGTAACCGGTTCGCATCCGGTCGAGGAGGTACGGGACACGGGTCATGTTCTCCATGCCCCCCGCCAGGACCACCTCGGCATCGCCCAGCGCGATCTGCTGCGCCGCCAGCTGGACGGCCTTCATCCCCGACCCGCAGGCGATGTTGACGTTGTAGGCGGAGACCTCCGTCGGCACACCGGCTCGGACCGAGACCTGGCGTCCGGTGTTCGGCCCGTTCCCCGCCTGGCGGGCGTGGCCCATGATCGTCTGGTCGACCTGCTCGGGCTCGACCCCGGCCCGGCGCATAACTTCCTGCGCGGCGAGCGTGCCGAGCTCGACGGCCGAGACCTCCGAGAACGCGCCGAGGAACCTGCCGATCGGCGTTCGCGCGCCCTCCAGGATGACCGCGGCCTCCACGAGCACAGTCTAGTGGGCGCCCCCGCGAGTTCGGTCCGCGGAGCGCAGCCGGGTGAGGAGCCGGTGGAGGGCGGCGCCCCCTTCCACCGGCTCCGCGGGCGGACGGTCGGCCCGCTCCACTTGGGCGGGATTGTGGAGCAGCCAC
>JBOGVH010000212.1:0-12956 GCA_050695235.1 Actinomycetota bacterium | reverse complement strand
TACGCCGGCTACTCCACGTGCTTCCGCCGCGAGGCCGGCTCCTACGGGAAGGACCTCGGCGGCATGTTCCGGGTCCACCAGTTCGACAAGGTCGAGATGTTCAGCTTTACAAGGCCCGAGGACTCCTGGGACGAACACGAGTTCATGGTGGGGATCGAGGAGGAGATCGTGGCGAACCTCGACCTTCCGTACCGGGTGGTGAACATCGCGGCCGGCGACCTGGGCGCCGCCGCTGCGAAGAAGTACGACATCGAGGTGTGGCTGCCCGGCCAGAACAGGTACCGCGAGCTCACCTCGTGCTCGAACTGCACCGACTACCAGGCCCGGAGGCTCCAGACGCGCGGTCGCCGAGGGGACGGCGCGATCGAGGTCCTCCACACGCTAAACGGGACGGCCACGGCCGTCGGGCGGACCCTCATCGCCATCTTGGAGAACCGCCAGCGCCAGGACGGGTCGGTTGAGCTGCCGAAGGCCCTGTTCCCGTACCTGCCCGAGTCCCTCCGCGTGCTCGCGCCGAAGGTGGGCTAGGCCCGGTCGAGATCGGGCCCCAAGCGGCCCAGCACGGCCTGGTACCGGCCCTCGAGCTCCCGGAGGTTCTCCTCGGCCTCCTTGCGCGCCGTGATGTCCAGGGCGACCGTGTGCCAGAACCGGGGGGCGCCGGATTCGTCGGTGACGAGCACCGCCTGGCTGTGGATCCACACCACGTGACCGTCCTTGGCCAGGACCCGGTATTCCTGATCGAACGGCTCACCCGTCCGCTCGGAGTGGTCGTTCACCGCCAGCACCCGGTCCCGGTCGTCGGGGTGCAGCATGCGGGCGAAGTGCCCAGGGTCGTCGATCAGCTCCTGGGGCGTGTATCCGAGGATCGACTCGCTTTGGGGGCTGACGAAGGTGAGGTGGGTCGAACGGGGCTCGCCCGGAGAAGGCGTCTCGATGAAGGTCATCGCCGGGATCTGCTCCACCAGGGTCCGGTACCTGGCTTCCGCCATCGTGGCCTTGGACTCGGCCGCCCGGGCGCTGGCCTCCGCCTCCTTCCTCGCCGTGATGTCGACCAGCACGCCGTGGAAGGTCTTGGGCCGCCCCGCCTCGTCGCGCTCCAGAAGCACGGCCTGGTCCAGGACCCACACGATCCGGCCGTCCTTTGCCAGGTACCGGGCCTCGACGCTGAACGATTGCCCGGTCGTCTGGGACCGGAGCGTGTCGGCCATCACGCGCGTTCGGTCGTCGGGATGAAGCCGAGAGGCCCAAAGGTCGGGCGTCCCCCACTCCTCCGGCGTGTACCCGAGGAGCCGCTCGATCTGGGGGCTGGTGTAGACGATCTGGTCGGTCTCCTGTCCCACCTCCCAGACATAGGTAACCGCCGGTATCTGCTCGGCCAGCATCCGGTACTTCCGCTCGGCAGCGCGAAGCTGCTCCTCGGCCCGCCGGCGCTCCGCGATCTCCAGGGCCATCATCTCGTTCGCCTCTTCCAGCTCGTGTGTGCGGAGCAGCACGCGGAGCTCGAGGTCGTCACGGGCCCGGCGAAGCTCCTCCTCCGCGCGCTTCAGCTCGGTGATGTCGAGTTGCACACCCTGCCAGTGCAAGGCTCGCCCGTCACGGTCGCGAACCAGCGTAGCCACGTCCCGGAACCACACGGCCCGTCCATCGCTCGCGATCAGGCGGTACTCGCGGCTCCAGGGTTGGCCGGTCTCGTTGGCCGTGTCGTGGGCAGCCAGGGTCTGCTCACGGTCATCGGGATGCAGGAGCTCCATCCAGATGTCCGGCTGACCCAGCCACTCCTCACGGGGATAGCCGAGCGCTCGCTCCACCTGTGGGCTCACGTACAGGGTTCGCCGGTCGTCGTCGGGGGCCACGAGGTACACCACTGCCGGCACGTTCTCCACGAGCGCCCGGTACTTCTCCTCGGCCTCCCGAAGGGCTTGTTCGGCTTCCTTCTGGGCTGTGACGTCGTGGAGCACGCCCTGCCAGGCTCGGATCGCACCATCTCGGCTTCGCACGGGCACGGCCCCGTCGCGAACCCAGAGCCATCGCCCGGACCGGTGCCGGACCCGATACTCGCACTGGAACGCCTCCCCGTTCGCCCTGGCCACCGCCCAGGCCTGGGCCACCAGAGGGCGATCTTCGGGGTGGGTGTTGTCGCGCCAGAGCTCCTGGTGGGCCACGTAGGCCGAGGGCGGATAGCCGAAGACCCGCTCCGACTGGGGGCTGATGTAGAGGGAGTCGGGCCGCTGATCGTCCGAGTCGATGTAGACCACGGCGGGGACCTGCTCCACCAGTGCCCGATAGACGGCCTCGGAGGACTCGAAGAGGGCCTCGGCGGGCGGGCCCTCGGCGGGACTGGTCTCTGGCATCGGGGCGATATCTTCCCCGCCGCAACGGTGGGCGACAAGCAGCTACGCAGCTACAGTCCCGAAACGGGAGGGTGGCCGAGCGGACGAAGGCGACGGTCTTGAAAATCGTTAGCGGGGCAACCCGCTCCTGGGTTCGAATCCCAGTCCTCCCGCCATCTACCTGCGGCTTCACGGCTTGATCGGGGAAGCGCGCCTGGCCATTAATCAGGTCGCTCTCAACAACGGGGGGATGGGACTGGTGACAGGCCGAGTCCATCATGGAAGGCCATGACCGTTCGGGTTCGATGCTCCATCGTCGCGTTCGGCTACAGCCGTTGCCTGGGCGAGAGCGCCGGCCTGCGTGCGTAGACTCAAGACTTCGTCCACTCTCGGTTCGCGGGCTGTTGCCCACGCGTGCCGGAAGAGGTCGATTGGGGCGTTTACGCCCGCCGGGAGCTCGGGCGAAGCCGCTGGTCACAAGGGTGATCAGAGTTCTGACCCCCTCAGGCTCTGTCACGCGCTCCGGATGCTGTAGCCTGCCGACCGATTCGAGTTCTGCGCTCTGAAAAGCGTTCAGCGTGGGCCGTCCGTGACCGCGCCAGAGCGAGACAGCAACCCGGCGGCCACGTGGACGTTCCAAGAGACGAGGGGATGCGTCGCTCGCCGAGGTTCGGGCACGGTCTCGCTGGCCCTGGAGGTGCATAGCGACGTTACGGCGAATGATCCGGGAGGCGGCCAGCGTGGCCGCCGTCGTGACCCTTGTCGTAGTTTCATTCTCTGCGGTCCCCGCAGCGGCCGCGGAGGGATCGGGGTACGCTGACCGGTCTATCGACTCCCCGATTGGGCAGAACGTCGCCACGGAGCCGCCGCCCGGGGCGACACCGGGGATCGATGTGTCGCGCCATCAGGGCACGATCGACTGGGCACAGGTGGCGGCCTCGGGTCAGCGGTTCGTCATCGCGAAGGCCACCGAGGGCCTGCTCTCCGTGGACCCCATGTACGCGACGAACCGCGCCGGCGCGATGGCGGCGGGGCTCGTCTTCGGCGCCTACCACTTCGCCCGGCCCGATCTGCATCCCACTGACCCGAGGGGCGAGGCCGACCATTTCGTCGACACCGCCCAGCTCGGCCCCGGGAACATCGTGCCGGTCCTCGACCTCGAGCGCTCCGGGGACCTCACGCAGGCCCAGCTCACGGCGTGGATCCTCGCTTGGCTCGGCGAGGTCACGGCCCGCACCGGCGTGCGACCCATGGTCTACACGAGCCCGAACGGATGGGCCAATCGGACCGGGAACACCACGGCGGTGGCCGACGCAGGGTACTCCCTGCTCTGGATCGCCCACTGGTTCGTCTCGGAGCCGACCGTGCCGGCGAACAACTGGCAGGGCAACGGCTGGGCGTTCTGGCAGTACAGCAATTGCGGCACGGTCCCCGGCATCCAGGGATGCGTCGACCTCGACTGGTACAAGAGCTCGGACTTCACGCCGGTCACGATCCTCTCACCCGACACGGCCGCCCCGGTCGCCACGCTCGCCACCCCCACCGGCGTCGTGGGCCCCATCACCGTCTCGTTCAGCGAGATCGTCCACGACGTGACGAAGGCAAACGTCGCCGTGACGACCGTGGGCACGGGGAGCACGGTGCCCTCGACGCTGGCGTGTTGGTCGAGGAGGGGAGCGCGGGTCGATTGCGCGACTGGCAACGTAAAAACGGCGATCCTTACACCGAGCAGCCCGCTGATCCCCGGCCAGACCTACACGGCGGCCGTAAACCCTGTTGGCGTCGTGCCGCAGATCGTGGACCTGGCGGGCAACCCGGCGACGCCCGTCGAGCAGACGTTCGCTCCGCCGACGGAGGTCGAGCAGGGCAGTCCGGCGATCGCCTATAGCTGGCGGCAGGTCCGGGCGCCGAGGGCGTACGGCCGCTCGTACGTGGTCGAGCGCTCGGCCGGGGCGACCGCGACGTTCGCGTTCACCGGGAGGTCGGTGACCTGGTACACGGCGAGAGGCCCGACGCAGGGGAAGGCATCGGTGTCGATCGACCAGCGTCTCCGGGGCACGTTCGACCAGTACGACCCCGCGTGGCACGTTCGGGTGCCACGCAGTTTCCGGCATCTTGGGCCGGGCGAGCACACGATCACGATCAGGGTCCTCGGCGTGAAGGGATCCTCGGCGGGAATCGACACGCAGGTCGTCGTTGACGCGTTCGCGGTGGGCGCGAGGGTCGTGTCGAACCCGGAGCTGACACTGTCCTGGGGGACGTCGAAGCTGAGGGCGGCATCCCGCGGCGGCGTCGCGACCTCGGACCTGGCTCGGTCGGAGGCCACCTTCGCGTTCTGGGGCACCGGAGTGGAGTGGGCGACCGTGAGGAGCCCCGACCAGGGGCGGGCGAGCATCTTCGTCGACGGGGTGCTGGCCACGACCGTGGACAACTACGCCGCCGCCACCTCGGTCCAGCCGAGGCCCTTCACCGGACTGGACCTCGGTCAACACGAGCTCCGCATCGTAGTGCTCGGTACGTCCCGGCCGAGGTCCGAAGGCACGAAGGTCGCGATCGACACCTTCACGGTTCTCCCCTGAACGCTGTTGGTGCAGCCAGCCAGGGGTCGCCACTCGGGTCCCACAAGCCGGTGTCGGCTGTCGTTTCGTCGTACTCATAGGGTTCGCGCCATTCCCACCTTCACGATCACCAACTCGATCGGGTCTCAGTAGAGACCCAGTCGAACTCGTTCCGACCGCGGCAAGACCACGGGTCCCCCTCGTCCGTAGTACCTCGCAGGCCGCCGGCCGGGAAGAGGAGCTGGGTTCGGACGGCGTCCACGAAGGACACGATCGCTCGAGATATCCACCGTGGCGTTCACCGGACCGAGGCGCGAGTGACGGCGGCGAGGGGGAAGCTCAAGCGCCAGCCCTTCGACACGCTTGCCCGTGCGCCAGAGAAGGGGGATGGACATGAAGAAGTCGTAGGCCTGGCGAGCCTTGCGAGCGCCGACGACAAGCCGAAATTCAAAACTCACCTCACCGGGGGCGAAGAGGTTCCGGCGCGGGAAACGATGGCACATGGACAGGCGAACCTCCAACTCACGAAGGACGGCACGGCCCCTGGGTTCAAGCTGATCGTCGCGAACATCGACAACGTCTTCGCCGCGCACATCCATTGCGGTGCCGTCGGGGTCAACGGGCCCATCGGCGTGACCCTGTTCATGGGGACTCCCGGTGGGGGCGCCGTGTCCGGACCACTGGCTGAGGGAACGATCACCGCCCCCGACGCCGGCAATGGGTGCGGATGGACAGATCTAGCTGCGGTCCTCGCGCGATCGAGTCTGGGAACACCTACATCAACGTACACACCGACGACGGGGTCGCCCCAGCGAATACGGGTCCGGGCGACTTCCCCGGAGGGGAGATCCGCGGCCAGATCCAATAGTCACCTGATCCGGAAGTCACTCGTCGGGAGGACATCGTGGCGGCGGGCGACATGGTGGCCTGCGCTACGTCGTCGAGGCGACCGACTAGGGGAATCTTCTTGGGATCGCACCGACCGGTCGGCGGGTACGCTGGGACGCTGTCGACGTCTACCGCCTCGCGGACGGGATGATCGTCGAGGAATGGGCCGGGGACGGCTTGGCGGCGATCCTGTATCGAGTCGGCGCGTACACGCCACCGTGGCTCTCGGGAAGTCAAGCGGAAGTGTGACCCCGGATGGAGCCGAATAGTGAGGGGCGAGGGATGAGAGCGGGCGCCGAGCAGGTCTCGCCCGGGAGCATCGACGACCTCGCCGTCCTCCTGGGCGGCTGGCCCGTAGACAGGGTCTCCGCCGGTGTCACCGACGCCGGACGCACCCTGGGGCTGGCCGGGGATCCCGAGTGGTTCACGCGCATCGCCTCGGTGGGCAAGCTGCTGGTGGGAATGGCGGCGCTCGTCGCCTTGGAGGAGGGAACGATCGCCCTGGACGAGCCGGCCGGCCCCGAGGGCTCCACGGTCCGACACCTGCTGGCGCACGCTTCGGGGTTGGCCTTCGACGGGGAGGAGATCCTCGCCCCTCCGGGCCGGCGGCGGATGTATTCGAACACCGGGGTCGAGCGGTTCGCCGAGCATCTGGCGGCCCGGGCCGGGATGTCCTTCGGGGAGTACCTCAGGCTGGGCGTGCTGGATCCGCTGGGGATGGGCGGCACCGAGCTCCGAGGGTCGCCGGCTCACGCCGTGTGGAGCACCGTGGACCGACCTGCTCTCCTTCTCCCGGGAGCTCCTCCGGCCGACACTGGTCTCGCCCGCCACCCTGGCCGAGGCGACTCGTCCGCAGTTCCCCGGCCTCGCGGGGGTGCTGCCCGGTATCGGCCCGTTCGATCCCAACCCGTGGGGGCTGACCTTCGAGATCCGGGATGACAAGCAGCGCCACTGGACGGGGCGGCGTAATTCCCCGGCCACGTTCGGGCACTTCGGCGGGGCCGGGACGTTCCTCTGGGCGGACCCCGAGGCCGGGCTGGCCACGGTCGTCCTTACCGACCGAGACTTCGGGCCCTGGGCCCTGGACGCCTGGCCCCGGTTCTCCGACGCGGTGCTCGGGCGCTATACACCGCTGGCCTGACCCGAAACCCTCTCGCCCTATGGCGATGGAGCCTCCGAAAGCTTCGCCGTCGATGCCCCGCAGGAAGTCGGCTGCTATACATCCTTCGTGGCCGCCTACGTCGCCCTTCTGCGCGGGATCAACGTCGGCGGCAAGAACCTGATCAGGATGCCGGAGCTGAAAGCGTGCTTCGGCGCAGGCGGCTTCGAGGAAGTCGTCACCTACATCCAGAGCGGCAACGTGCTGTTCCGATCCGCCGGGTCGGGGTCGGCTACGCTGGCTCGCCGGATCGAGGAGATGCTCTCCTCGACATTCGGCTACCAAGCGAGCGTCGTGCTGCGCAGCCGCGCGCAGCTTCGCGCCGTGGTCGAGAGGGCACCCGAAGGCTTCGGAGCGGACCCTGACGCGTTCCGGTACGACGTCATCTTCCTGAAGGAGCCGCTCACGGCGAGGGCCGCCCTGAAGAGCGTGCCGACGAGACGGGGCGTGGACGAGGCGCACGCGGGCCGGGGCGTGCTCTACTCGTCGAGGCTCATCAGCAGGGCCGCCCAGAGCCATCTCAGCAAGGTCGTTTCCCTGCCCATCTACCAGAGCATGACGATCCGCAACTGGAACACCACGACGACCCTGCTGCGGATGATGGACGAGTCCGGCCGGGTCCTGACGGGTTGAGTCATCCCGGGGTCGGAGTACTCGGCTCCGTACCCAGGACGATGTCGGACCCGGAGACCCCCGATACAGTCCGGCATGTGACAGGTAGGTCAGGCCAAGGTTGGTTCGAGGCCGACGCGCTTCGTCGCCTGGTCCCGATCGTCGCGCTGAGAGGAGGGTTCAGATGAAGCGAGACTCCCAGGGACCAGCCGCTGCGCCGGGGCCGCTCGTCGTCTCGCAGGCCAATGCAGCGGCGAAGGGTGGCCACGGTCGAGCGGATCCTCGCCGAAGCCGCAGAGCGGGACCGGGTGGCAACGAGGCCTGTCACGCGCAGGGCGGTTCGCCCGGCCTCTCGGTCTTCTCGGTCCGGCATGGATCGGACCAGGGAGAGGCGGAACGACCATGAAACCGCTTGCCCGTTCGAGCAAACGGACTTCGACCTGGACGATTCCGCCGCGGAGGAACCTCCGCGGGAGAAGGTGGATCCATCTGGCCGCCCTGGCGGGGCTCGTCCTCACCGCGTGCGCGGAGGGGGAAGGGAACTCGGCCGCTTCGACGAGATCCGAGCCCGTGGATCGACTCACCGCGACTGTCACCCCGAGCTCATCGCCATCCGGAGGATCGGACTGTTCGGCGGCAGCGTCATCGGCCAGTCTGGAGCCTCAGCCTGGTCTACCGGACCGGGTCGAAGAGGTCCGCCAGGCGATCGCCGAAGCCGCGGTCCGCTGCGAGTACGGACGCCTGGCAGCGCTGGCCCGCGAGGGCGGGGAACAGTTCACGTTCACCTTCGGTGGCGCCGACGATCCGGCTCAGTACTGGCGCAGGGAGGGAGCGATCGGTGGGGAGCCGATGAAGTTCCTCGCGGGGATGCTCGATCGGCCCCACCGGCAGGTCTCGGCGGGCGACCTCGTCCTGTACGTCTGGCCCTCGGCCGCGACGTATCCGAGCTGGGCGGAGGTCCCCCCCGAAGCCCGGAACGCCCTTCGGCCCCTGTACGGAGACGCGGACTTCCACCAGTTTGCGCAGTTCGGCTCGGACATCGGCTATCGCGTGGGCATCACCGAGACGGGTGACTGGCTCTACTTCGTGGCTGGCGACTGAAGCTCGGTCGAGTGCTGTGGGCGCCGTGCGACGGCGTGGAAGACGTGCCAATGCTTGGGCCCCGAGCACGCCTCGCCGTCCTTCTCTTCTTCCTCGAATCGCTCGAGCTCGAACCCCTCGAACAGTGTGCGAGCCTCGTCGATCGTGAACGCGGACGTGTCATCCTCCGGCGCCCAGCTATCCCGGTCGCCGAGGAGCTCTCCAGCGAACCGTCCCCCGAGTCGGATCGCGCCTCGCACCCGTTGCCACACCTCGTCGAAGCGGTCGGGGTGACAGAAGAAGAGGCTGAAACCGGCCCACACGAGAGCGGTGGGCGGGAGCTCGACCTCCTCCATCCGCGAGACGAGCGTGCGGAGCCGCGGCGCCAGGTTCGAGGCCACGCGCTTGCGGACCCGCCGGATCGCCTCCTCCTCCGCGTCGATCGCAAAGACCGACCATCCTCGCTCGAGCATGGCGAGGGTTTCGATGCCGCTTCCACAGCCCAGATCGACAGCCTGGTGCGCTTCCCCGCCGAACGCATCGAGGAAGTTGAGGAGCATCTCGCGCGGCGCGCGATCCTCGTTCTCGTCGTAGTACTCGGTCCACTCGCCCGCGCCGGCCACGGTATGGCGACGCTACCAGGAGCCGTTCCATACGTCTCCTCGTGGCTGCGAGGCGCCGTCATCACGCGCCTCAAGGCAGCTAGCATGCCCGTATGAGTGACGACGGCCTTCCGCGACTCCCCTTCGCCTCTCCTGCCCAGTGGGAGGAGTGGCTGGAGAACAACCATGCCGAGTCCCAGGGGATCTGGATCAAGATGGCCAAGAAGGCCTCTGGCATCGAGAGCGTCCACTACCCGGATGTGCTCGAGAGCGCGCTCTGCTTCGGTTGGATCGACGGACGACGCGAGGCGCTGGACGAGCGCTACTTCCTTCAGCGGTTCACGCCGCGGCGGCAGCGCAGCAGGTGGTCACGGATCAACTGCGAGAAGGTAGAGCGTCTGATCAGGCAGGGGAGGATGCGCCCCGCCGGCTTGGCCGAGGTTGAGCGGGCCAAGGCCGATGGCCGGTGGGAGGCCGCGTACGAGGCTCAGAGTCGAAGTGCCATGCCCGACGATCTCCAGCGCGAGCTTGACCTTCGCCCCACGGCAAGGGCGTTCTTCGCCGAGCTGAGCAGCCAGAACCGCTACGCCATCCTCCTCCGGCTCCAGGACGCCAAGAGGCCGGAGACGCGGGCACGGCGACTGGCGAAGTTCGTCGCGATGCTCGAGGCGGGCGAAACGATCTATCCCTAGGCGGGTCTTCGCCGAACACGAGCAGACCGCCCGTAACGTTGAGTACCATGGTTGAAATGCGCAAGGTCCTCGTCGGGCGTCGGTCGGATCGAGATGCTCATCGACGAGGACCAGGTCTACATGCGCAGGGGTTTCTTCGACGAACTCCTGTCGCAGCTGCCCGGGAGGCGGGAGTGGCTGTTCGTGGATCTGACGTCCTCGGATCCCGCCGTCGACCAGTTCCGGAGCCTCTCGACCTGGCAGAACAAGGCGTCGCTCCTGCTGTACTTCCTCTTGGGGGGTTCGGGCCAGGTCCGGGAGCTCGGGAGCGAGGAGGTCGATGGGGTCTCGACCACGCACTACGCGTTGACGGCCGATCTCGACCGCGCGCTGGCCGAAGCGCCCGCTGAGGTCGCGGACTCACTCCAGGCGAACATCGAGGAGCTCGAAGCAGGCGGGGTGCAGACGGAGCTCGACGCTGATGTGTGGGTCGATGACGACCGACTGATCAGGCGAGTCGGATACGTCTACCGCCTCTCCGATGCCGGTGGCGGAGGCCAGATGACTGCGACGGTCACGTTCTCCGGCTTCGGCGAGCCCATCGAGTTCGACGTACCCGATCCGGGCCAGGTCGCTCCCGTCACACAACTGCAGGGGCTCTAGGAGCCTTCTTCCCGAAACTCACATGCTCGACGCCAGCTCGGTGCGGAGCCTGTCCGCGGTCAGGGCCTCCGTCCGGGCCCGCAGATCCAGGTACAGCAGCACGGTGACGAGCGCGGTGAACGGCGCCGTGATGATCTGCGCGATGGCCGTGAAGATCCACGCGACGAACCAGTTGTCCCCGCCGATCGCGGTGAGGATGCCCTGGATCACTCCCGTGATGATGGCCGCGACGAGGATGACGACGAGGGCGTGCCAGAAGTGCCCCCGCACGAGGTTCCAGGAGCGGCTCATGGCATCGGTCCCCCGGCGGTTCTCCACGATGAGCGCGGGCTCGCTCACGGACAGGAACACCAGGAAGATGAACCCGGGGATGATCAGCAGGAGGAACCCCACGCCAACGACGATCCCCACGAGGAGCGCCACCAGGAGCACGCTCCCGAAGCGGGCGAGTCCCCACCGGTAGCTCGCCTCGACGTCGACGGGGTCGCCGATGGTCGCCTGAGCCGCGCCGCGGAGCATCGCGGCCTGGAGGATGGCCCAGATGATCACAGCAATCGCCGCACCGACGAGCAGCCCCGCGATCGTTGCACCGGATCGAACGACCACGGCGCTGACGAATGACAGGGGCACGACGATGACGGCCACGATCAACAGCAGGGTCGCGGCGTTCTCCCTGTAGATCCGGAAGGACTCCGACAGGATCTCGCCCGGGGTCCGTGGGCGGATGCCTCCCGGGCCCGGGGGGGTCCCCGGCGGTGGAGGCGGGGGTGGCGGGATCGGCCCGCCGGGAACGTCGCTCATGCAGACCTCCTCAGTCCTGGATCAAACTCGTCCGTCAGCGCCAAAGCCTAATCCACCTGGTGAGGCTGGTCCCGCAGGCGATCAAGGAGCGGCTTCGTCCCTCCGATAGTCCCAGCAGGGGACCATGGCAGAAAACGCTTCCCCGCTATCGGACCGCATCCGCCGTGAGGCCCGAGTGGTGGGCCTGCGGGACTTCGCCACGCCCTCCCTGGAGGCCGTGGAGCAGCGGCGGATGCAGTTGTGGATCCTCACCACCGTCCTGCTGGTGTCCGTCAGTGTCGGGATCGCCCTCCTCTCGGTGTGGCCTGGTGTCGCGCGCACCTTCGTGTCTCCCGCGGCCCTTCGGTGGGGGGTCGTGGTGCTCTCCATCGCGTTCTGCACGTATGCCATCGAGAAAGAACTGCACCTCCGCAAGCTGGCCAGCCTCCTGACGGACGAGCGGGTTCTGACCGTCGCGCTCTCGAACCGCCTGCACGAGGTCTCGCTCCTCCTGGATGCGGGGAAGGCCATGAACTCGATCCTCGAGCTGGACGCGGTCCTGGAAGTGATCCTGCGAAGCGCAACCGACCTGCTGGCCGGCAAGAGCGGATCGATCATGATGGTCCAGGGGAGCGAGCTCGTGGCCTCGAGCGTCATGGGCAACGACGCGGCACGGGACCGGCGGGTTCGGATCGGCAAGGGCATCGCCGGCCGGGTGGCGGAGACGCTGGAGCCGCTGCTGATCAGCGGACGACCGGACCCCTCCGAGTTCCCGGACCTGCCGAAGCGTGAGAATCCGGTCGAGAGCGCGATGTGCGTCCCGCTGGTGAACCGGGGTGAGCTGCTCGGCGTGCTGAACGTCAACGCGGAGGCCCATCGACTGTTCACCGAATACGACCTTCGGGCCATCAGCCTGTTCGCCGAGCAGGCGGCGGGAGCCATCGCCAACGCCCGCCTGTTCGAGTCGGAGCGGGCCCACGTGGTCGAGTTGATGGAGCTCGACCGGATGAAGACCGAGCTCGTGGACATCGTGACGCACGAGCTGCGGACCCCGCTCACCGCGGTCCTGGCGGCCGCCGAGGGTGTCCAGCGCGCCGAGCTCCGCGAGAACCACGCGGAGCTCCTTCAGATCATCGATCGAAACGCCAGGTACCTGGCCTCGATGATCGAGGATCTGGTCATCTCGAGCCGGCTGGAGCGTGGCCGGACGACCACGTCCCTCGGCCCGGTGGACGTGTCGGAGGTCGCCCGCGTCGTGGCCGCCGACTTCGAGGTCATCGAGCGGCCGGTGCTGGTGCAGGCGCCGCTGTCGGCTCCGATCCTGGCCAGCGCCGACTCGGTGCGCCGGATCTTGGAGAACCTCGTGGACAACGCCCACAAGTACGGGCGGCCGCCGGTCCGCGTGGAGGTCGAGCCCGGCCTGGGCGGCGTCACGATCTGGGTCGTCGACTCGGGGCCGGGTATCGCACCGGAGAACCGGCAGCGGATCTTCCAGCGGTTCTCCCGCCTCGGTCCGCACCGGGGACAGCCGGGGCTGGGGCTCGGCCTCCCCATCGTTCGCGGCCTCGCCGAGTCCTTCGGCGGTTCGGTGACCGTGGAGGACGCCCCCACGG
>JBOGVH010000211.1:0-4185 GCA_050695235.1 Actinomycetota bacterium | reverse complement strand
TCCCCAGACCTCGCGGAGCAGGGCCGGACGGGTGAACACCCGGCCGGGCCGCGACGCGAGGTACCGGAGCAGCTCGAACTCCTTGTACGTGAGGTCCAGGCCCCTGCCGGCCACGGTCACCTGGTAGGTGTCCGTGTCGAGGGTCAGCGGCCCCAGGCGGACGGTGGCCCCGTCGCCGGTGCCCGCCCGGCGCCTGAGCATCGAGAGCCGGACCCGGATCTCGGTTTCGGGGGCGGAGGGGTACAGGACCTCGTCGGCCACCTGATCCCAGGCGAACCGATCCAGATCCCGCCGTTCCACCACCGCTACCGCCGGAGTCCGCCCCCCGGCCTCCCGGAGAGCCCGGAGCACGGCGTGGCCCTGCCCCGGATTCTCCGCCGCGTCCACCATGACCAGCTCGGGCGAGAGGTCCAGGGCATCGGCCAGCGACGCCACCGCGAGCGGTTCCGACTTCACGTCGAGCCCGACCAAACTGAGTGCGGGAAGGACATCGTCGAGGAAACGATCGGACAGGAGGACGATGGCGGCCACGACCAGCCGAGGGTAACAGGGGGCGTGGCCACGGTACCCTGGCGATGATGGCCACGGTGAGTGTTCGCCTGTTCGCCGCCCTTCGGGAGCTGGCTGGCGACTCTCGCGTGCAGGCGGAGGGCCACACCGTGGGCGAGGTCGTTGCTTCGCTATCCGAGCGGTACGGCGAGCGCTTCGCCAGCGTGGCCCGATCCGGCTCGGTGGTGGTGAACGGCGAACGCGCCTCCGAGGCTCGGCCGCTCGCGGGCAGCGAGGAAGTTGCGCTCCTCCCGCCTGTCTCGGGCGGGGCCTGAGCGGCATCCCACTCTCGACTGTCATACTCCTTCGGCATGCGCCGGTTCGACCGCGTCCTGCTGATCGTGAACCCGGTGGCCCGGACGGTGTCCCGGCCCACCATGGCCGTCATCGAGAAGGCGCTGTCGGCCGACTTCAAGCTGGAGGTTCTGGAGACGGCGGAGCGCGGCCACGCCACTGAGGTCGCCGCACAGGCCGCGCTCGACGGCCTCGATCTGGTGGTCGTGTTCTCCGGTGACGGGACGATCAACGAGGTGGTCAATGGGCTCGCCGGAACGGACGCGGTCCTCGGCGTCATCCCCGGCGGGGCGACGAACATCCTCGCTCAGGCGCTCGGCATGCCGCTCGACCCAGTGGAGGCGACCGGCGTGCTGATCGCTAGAGCCCTCGACGGCCAGGCTCGCAAGCTCACCCTTGGTGTGGCCGACGGGAGGTATTTCGGAGTGAACTGCGGCGCCGGGGTCGACGCGGCGGCCATGTCCCGCCTGGACTCGAAGTTCCCCAAGACCAAGAAGGCCTTCGAGAGGGCGGCATTCCGCGCCGTGGCCCGGGAGGTGATCGCAAGATATGCGGGCCGGTTCCCCGATCTCACGGTGAGCGTGGACGGTGACGAGCCGGTGCCGGCAATCTCCGTGCTGATCGGGCGGACCGACCCGTACACCTACTACAAGGGCCGCGGGGTTCGGGTCACCCCGCAAGCTTCCCTGGAGGAAGGACTCGACGTCCTGTCCGCTCGCACGCTTCCACGTCGCAGGGTGCTGCGGATCGCGTGGCAGATGTTCGGCTCCGCGCGCCACGTCAAGGGCCGCGACATGGACTACCGTCACGATGCCTCGCACGTGGAGGTGACGTCGGAGCGGCCGTTCCCGGTTCAGGTCGATGGCGACGTCATGGGCAACCGGACGGTGCTTTCGGTCGGTCTGGCCCGTGACGCGATCTGGGTCGTGGCCTAGTCCAGCTGGACGACGTCCTGGTCTGCGGCCTCCCGCTGGTGGATCCCGCACTCCCACTTCGACAGGCCGGCCCATCGCCCGGCGCGTTCCGGCTCGCCCACGAACCTCGTCCGGGTGCACGGTGCGCAGCCGATCGACGTGTAGCCCAGGTCGTACAACGGGTTGTGGGGCAGGCCGTGCTCTTCCAGGTACGCCCACGCGTCGGCCCGGGTCCAGTTGGCCACCGGGTTGACCTTGACGATGAACCTTCCCGGCTCGAGCTCGTACCGCTCCACGATCGGCGCGTTGGCGCGGGTCGGTGAGGAGTCGCGGCGGAAGGCCGTGATCCAGGCCTCGAGGCCCCGCAGCGCCTCGAACATTGGCCGGACCTTGTTGATTTCGCAGCACAGGGCGGGGTCGCGTTCGTACAGGCGAGGGCCATGCGCGCGTTCCTGCGACTCGACCGTGTGTTCCCCGACCAGCTCGACGACGTTCAGCCCGAGCAGGTCGCCGAGCTGCTGCTTGAACGCGAGCGTCTCGGCGAAGTGGAAGCCCGTCTCCAGGAACACGACGGGAACGTCCGGCCGGATCTGGGTGGCCATGTGAATCACACACGTGCCCTCGGCTTGGAACGCGGAGGCGATGGCGATGCGATCGAGCGTGGAGTCCTCCACCGCCCACCGGACGATCTCGCTCGGATGAGCCGACTCGAAGCGCTCGTTTCGCTCTGCTACGTCGCCGTCGCTGAGCAGCGTCTTCAAGGCTGGGGCCGCCTTCCCTCGGGGGACCCGAGTATAGCCGGGGGCACGTCTCGGCCAGCCCGGGCCCGCCGGACCCACGGCTATGCTCTTTCGTCCGGAACGGACGTACCCGAGGAAGGCGGATCTATGACCCCGAACGAGACCATCGCGCCGCACGGTGGGACGCTGGTCGACCTGCTCGCGCCGGGCCCGGAGGCCGAGAGGCTTGCCGCGGAGGCCGGTCACTACCCGAAGCTCGACGTCGGCGAACGTGAGCTCTCGGACCTGGAGATGCTCACGGTGGGCGCGCTCTCCCCGCTGACCGGGTTCCAGGGAGAGAAGGACTACCACTCGATCCTGGAGACGATGCATCTGGCCGACGGATTGCCCTGGACCATCCCCGTGACGCTCTCCCTCACGGACGAGGACGTGAAGCGGATCGGGGGCGCCGACGCCGTGACGCTCACGGGCGGCGGCGAGGATCCGCTCGCCGTGCTCGAGGTTCGGGAGGTCTTCCGCCGCGACAAGCGGAAGGAGTCGCTGGGGGTCTTCCTCACCGAGGATCTGGACCACCCGGGGGTTCGCGCCCTGCACGATGGGGGCGATTACTGCGCGGCGGGCGAGGTTCGAGCCATCCGGCTCCCGGAGCATCGGGACTTCGAGGCCTATCGGCGCACCCCCGAACAGACCCGAGCCGAGTTCGCCCGCCGGGGGTGGCGGACCGTCGTGGGGTTCCAGACCCGAAACCCCATCCACCGGGCACACGAGTACATCCAGAAGTGCGCGCTGGAGACCGTCGACGGGCTGCTCGTGCATCCGCTCATGGGTGCGACGAAGGGCGACGACGTGCCGGCCGAGGTCCGCATGCGCTGCTACGAGGTCCTCTTCGAGCATTACTATCCGAAGGATCGCGCCCTGATCTCGGTGTTCCCGGCGGCGATGCGGTATGCGGGCCCCAAAGAGGCCATCTGGCACGCCATCTGCCGCAAGAACTACGGATGTACCCACTTCGTGGTTGGACGGGACCACGCGGGTGTGGGCGAGTATTACGGCACGTATGACGCGCAGAGGATCTTCGAGGAGTTCGAATCGGGCGAGCTCGGCATCACACCGCTCATGTTCGAGCACTCTTTCTGGTGCAACCGGTGCGAGGGCATGGCCACCCCGAAGACGTGCCCGCACGGCGAGGGGGACCGTGTCTTCCTCTCCGGCACGAAGGTTCGGGAGATGCTGCGGAGCGGCGAGCGCCCTCCGGCCGAGTTCTCGCGTCCGGAGGTCGCCGAGGTCCTCATCGAGGCCATGCGGGAGTCGCCGGCACCGTAGGTCTTAGCCGGCCAGCTCCTCGGACAGCAGGCCCATCACGAACGAGTCGACGTACCGGCCCCCGACGAACTGGGAGCGCCGGCGGGTGCCCTCGACCTTGAATCCGACCCGTTCGTAGACCCGGAGGGCACGGGGGTTGACGGAGAAGACGTTGAGCTCGATCCGCTGAAGGTTCATGTACTGGAACCCGAACCGGCACAGCGTGCGCATCGCATCCGTCCCGTACCCCCGGTGCCAGTACGGCTTTCCGATCCAGATGCCCAAGACCGCCGCACGGTTGCGGGCCTCGATGGCCTCCAGGCCGCAACCCCCCATGGCCTGGCGGTCCTCGAGCCGCTCGATCACGAACACGAGCCGTTCTTCCT
>JBOGVH010000210.1:0-4204 GCA_050695235.1 Actinomycetota bacterium | reverse complement strand
GGGTCACCGCCTCCTCGAGGTCCAGGGCCTCGTTCCACCGGCGGGACCGCTCGCGCAGGTCCGGAAGGAGTCCGAGCGTTTCCCGGCGAACGTCCCGCAGCACCTCCAGGAGCTCCGCCCATTCGGCGCCGAACCGCTGCTCGAGCTCCTCGCGCAGCTTCCGCGCGAGGGCAGGGGATCGCGCGCCGGTCGAGATAGCGAGGACCAGGTCACCCCGCCGGACTACCGCCGGGGCCGCGAAATCGCAGTTCGGGACGTCGTCCATGACGTTCACCAGCACGCCGCGGTCCCTGGCGGCCAGGGCGATCGCCTCGCGCTCCGCGGCGTCGGACGAGTGGGCGACGCAGATGAACGCCCCGTCGAGGTCGGCCGGGCTCCATGCCCCGTTCTCCAGCACGGTCACCTCGGCTCCGGCGGTGGCCAGGGCCGCCGCTTTGCCCTCGGCCACCGCCTGGGCCCCGATCACCACCGCGCGCTTACCGGAGAGCTCGAGGAAGACCGGATACGCGAACGGCATCGCTACGATGCCTCCTCCCGGACCACGGCCCGCTCGGCCTGGCGTTCCCCATCGCTCTTCGTCCCGAGCAGCTGAACCGAGCAGTGGATGCCGCACTCCTTGTCCGTGTCCTGCTCCCACCACCACCGCCCGGCGCGCTCCGGCTCTCCGGGCGGCACCGCGCGGGTGCACGGCTCGCAGCCGATCGACGTGTACCCCTTGTCGAACAGCTCGTGGTACGGAACCCCGTGCTCGTCGACGTATCCCCGCACACGGTCGAGCGTCCAGTCGGCGAGGGGATTCAGCTTGACGATGCCGCCGTGATCCCGGTCCAGCTCGACCTTGGCGATGTTCCTTCGGGTCCGCCACTGCTCGCGACGAAGACCGGCCACCCATGCATCGAGCGTCGCCAGCTTGCGCTTCAACGGCTCCACCTTGCGGATCTCGCAGCACGCCACCCTGAGATCCACGCCCCGATACATCAGGTTGGGGCCGTGCTGCTGCACCAGTCGCGCCACCTCTAACCGGTCGGGGAATTCGAACTCGACCCGGATCCCGTACCGTTCCCGGATGTCCTCGAACAGCGAGTACGTCTCGCGGGGCAGCCGCCCGGTATCGAGCGTGAACACCCGGACCCCGGGGTTGATCCGCCAGGCCATGTCGATCAGGACCATCCCGTCCAGACCGCCCGCCGCGGAGATGGCCATGCGGGGGTGGAACCGATCAAGCGCCCACGCGAGCAGCTCCTGGGCGGTGGCGTGCTCGAACCTGTCGGCGGCCTCGTGGACCCAGGCCGACTCCTCGTCGACGAGCGGAACGGCTGGCTCGTGGATGGGCTCGCGCTCGCTCATGCCCCCTCCCCCAGGCCGACGAAGGTGAGCTCGAATCGACGGTCGCACACTCGGCAGTGGTAGCCGCCCGGATCGGCCGGTCGAAGGTCCTGCTCTCCGCAGTACGGGCAATAGAAGGGCTGCATCCTTGGGGTGTCGCTCATCGGGGATCCCACCTGGCGAAGTCGGCCAGCTCCTCATCCGAGAGCGAGTGGATGAATTCCTGGAAGCCGGCGGCGCCGTTCCGCCGGCTCCGGTACCGCTTGAGCAGCGTCTCCACGTAATCGGCGGCCTCGTCGGCGAAGATCCGGATCCCCTTGGCCTTGCGGCCGAACGTGCCGTCCCGACCCAGTCCACCTCCCAGGTGCACCAGGAACGCCTCGGACCTGGTCCCATCGGGCCGCGGCAGGACTGCGCCCATCAGGCCGATGTCCGCCACCTGGAACCGGGCGCAGGAGTTCGGGCACCCGTTCACGTGGATCCGGATCTGCTCATCGAAGCTGGGCAGGCGTTCCTCGAGCTCCCGAGCCAGCCAGATCGCGCGGCCCTTGGTTTCGGTGATGGCGAGCTTGCAGAACTCGATCCCAGTGCAGGCCATCAGCCCGGCGCGGAACGAGCTCGGCCGGACCCGGAGGTCCTCCTCCTCCAGGTCCGCCACAAGGCCGTCCACACGGTGCGGCGGGACGTCGAGGATGACCATCTTCTGCTGCGTGGTGGTCCGGACCCGGCCCGCGCCGAACTCATCGGCAAGGTCGGCCACCTTCCGCAGCTGGCGGCCGGGGATGCGGCCGGCCCGGGGGGCGAACCCCACGTACATGCAGCCGTCCCGCTGCTCGAACACCCCGACGTGATCGCGGTGAGACGCCGGGGCCGGTGGTGGCGCTTGCCCGTCGGGGAGGGCGAAGCCCAGGTACTTCTCCACCTCGGTCCGGAACCGCTCAGCCCCCCAATCGGCGATCAGGAACTTGAGCCGCGCGTGATTCCGAGCCCGGCGATAGCCGAAGTCCCGGAACACACTGGTCACCGCGGCCCACGCGTCTGGGACCAGATCGGGCTCCACGAAGACCCCCAGGCGCTTGGCGACGTGCGGATTGGTGGATAGCCCTCCGCCGGCCCACAGGTCGAACCCCACGCGCCCGTCGTGCTCCACTGCGACGAAGGCCACGTCGTTGACCTCGTGCTGCGCGCACTGCTGGCGGCATCCAGAGATCGAGGTCTTGTACTTCCTCGGCAGGTTCGAGAAGTTTGGGTCCCCGATGTACCGGCGTTCGGTCTCCATGAGGAACGGCGTTGCGTCGATCAGCTCGCGCGCGTCGACCCCGGCGAGCGGGCACCCGATCATCACGCGGGGCGTGTCGCCGCACGCCTCCTGGGTGGACAGGCCCGTCGACTCCAATCGTTCCCAGATGCGCGGGACGTCCTCGATCCGGATCCAGTGGAGCTGGATGTTCTGACGGTCGGTGATGTCGGCCACGTCGCGGCCGAACCGTTCGCTGGCCCAGGCGATCGCCCGCAGCTGTTCGGATGTGAGCTGGCCTCCAGGGATGCGGATCCGCATCATGAAGAACTCGTCCTCGAGCTCGTGGGGCTCGGTCGTGGCGGTGGCCCCACCGGGGATGCCCTGTCTCCGCTGCGTGTACAGGCCCCACCATCGGAACCGGCTCCGCAGGTCGGTCTTGTCGATCGAACGGAACCCATGCCTGGCGTACTTCGACTCGATCCGGGCCCGGACGCGCAGCCCGTCGTCGTCGCGCTTGGCCCGCTCGGCCGGGTTGAGGGGCTCGAAGTAGCCCAGGCCCCACTGGCCCTCGCCGCGCTTCCTCGGTCGTGTCCTCGTTTCTGCCATGGATGTGGGTGCTCGCCTCTCGCCGAACCCGGGAACGAAAAAGGAGCCGCAGTGCGGCTCCCTGTGGATCGCGTTCCCGATCGGGACCTACCGCCGCACGCGCACCTCCGCGCCCTCGCATCGGGCGCCCTCGGATACGCAACAGCAGCACAGCCGGTCCGGGATCATGCCGGCCACCTGTCCTGCGCAGCGGGTACGGATCAATTCCCTATCCCCTCGATCGGATTTGCAGGTGCAAGGTAGCCGGGCCCGGCAGGGGTGTCAAGGGAGATGCGGGGCCTGCCCGGCCGCGGACGGATCCGTGACCTCGGCCAACAGGCTGACGGCCTCGCTTCGCTCCTCCTGGGTCAGCAGGCGGAGGGGAGCCCGCACGTCGGCGCGTACCGGGAGGCCCCGCTCGGCCAGGATGGCCTTGAGCGCCGCATGGAACGGGAGTCGGTCGAGGACCTCGCGGATCCGGATCGCCGCGCGGTGCGCGTCCCGGCTTCGCTCGTGCACCAGCGCCGCGATCAGCTCCGGGAAGGCCGAGGCCAGGCCGGAGACCGCACCTGCCGCGCCGCGCTCCAGGCCCTCCATGACCAACGGCTCGGATCCGATGAACACGTCGAGGCCGTCGAGCAGGTACGGCTCCACGCATCCGAACGGCACGTCGGACACCTTGAGCCCCGCCAGGTTCGGAGCGGCGTCGCGGAGCCGCTCGACCGCCGTGACCGGGATGGCGTACCCGCTGCGCGCGGCGAACTCGTAGACGTAGAACGGAAGGGGCGCGCATGCGTCCGCGGCAGCTCGGAAGTGCTCAACCAGACTCGGCTCGTCGAGCACGAAGTAGGGCGGGGCGATGACCGCAACGGCGTCGGCTCCGGCTTCGGCCGCGTGGCGTGCCAGCGCGACCGTGTCGGCGGTGGTCTGCGCCCCACAGTGCGCGGCCACGGCGAAGCCCGGCGGTCGAGCAGCGAGGAACAGTTCGGTGGCGCGATTCCGCTCCTCGAGCGTCAGCAGGATCCCCTCGCCGGTGGTGCCGCAGGCCAGGAG
>JBOGVH010000209.1:0-2884 GCA_050695235.1 Actinomycetota bacterium | reverse complement strand
GGGCCGGCCGTCCCCGGCCGGCCCCACCCGCTTCCTTCCTAGTAGGCGGCCAGGCCGACGAGGCCTGCCGGCGTCCCCGTCAGCGGGGCGAGCGCCGTCAGTGAACCGTCGGAACCTACCGTGAAGCCGGCGATGGAGTTCGTCGCCGCCACGCGCACGTACAGGTAGCGACTGCTGGCCGACACAGCGACATCCGTTGGGTTCCCCCCCGTGGTCGCCGTCACTCCGTCGGTGTTCAGCAGCGATGCCGACCCGTCAGTACCGATCGCGAAGCCGGAGATGTTACCTGTGCCGGCGTTCGTCACGTACCCGAACCTGCCGTTCTTCGTCACGACCGCCCAACACGCGGCCCGCTGGCCGGTCATCACCATCGAGCTCGTGGGTGTGAGCGAGCCGTCCTGTCCTATCCGGTACGACGACGCGCCGCCGCCGGTTCCCGCCTCCGACACGAACAGCGTGTTCCGCTTGTCCACAGCGAACCCGAACGGTGTCGGTCCGGCGGAGGGGTGCACGATCGGCCCGGTGAGCAGGCCATCGCTCCCCACCGTGTACGTGTCGATGTGGTCTGTCTTCTCCGTCACGACCAGGACCGTCCCGTCGTCGTTGAACCCGACCTGCGCCGGGTTCGTCGAGTCGGCGGAAAGCGGCCTGGACGAGCTGGGGATCTGCGCCAGGGTTCCGTCGCCCTCGACCGTGAACCCGGTGACGTTGTTCGGCACTCCGGCATTCAGCGCGTACAGCAGCCCGCGCCGGAACGCGACGCTGATCGGCAGTGTGCCGCCGGAGGGGACCGTGCTCACGAGCTCGAGGCCGCTCGAGCCGATCCGGAACGACGAGATCGAGTTGCTCCCCGCATTGACGGCGAACAGCCAGTGCGCATCGTCGCTCACCGTGACCGCGCCCTGTGAGCCGAGCCCGGCGCCGCTCCCCAGGCCGCCCGTGGCGACCGAGCCGGACGCCGTGAGCGATCCGTCGCCACCGCGCGCGTACGAGAGGACGGCGTTCCCGGCCGTCGAGTTCGTGAGCACGTACACGGCCCCCGGTCCTTCACCTGCGCTCGCGCTCGCCGGCGCGAAGATCGCCGCCATCGCCAGCACGGCCAGCGAGGCAACCGTCCCCCGCAGAAACCTTCTGATCGACATTCGACTTCCCTCCTTCCACCGAAGTGGCTACATGGGGAGGTCAGTCGCGCCGGTGGGCCGCGGCGTTACACGCGTGGGGGTGCCAGCATCCGCTGAGGACCGTTGCAACGCGGTGCGAGCTGTGGTGTGGGCACGGGTGTCAGGGTCACATGAGGCGCGATAGCGTGCGAGTTGGAGGCGCGGGGATGGCAATCATCGAAGTGGAGGGACTCCGCAAGGAGTACCGGGGGTGGCGCAAGGGCCGAACCCTGGCCGTCGACGGCCTGGATCTCGTTGTTCCCGAAGGGGGGGTCTTCGCGTTCCTGGGACCCAACGGCGCTGGCAAGACGACGACGATCCGATGTCTCCTGGGCCTGGTTCGACCCACCGGTGGCAGGTGCCGCCTGCTCGGCGCCGACACGCCGAAGGACCTCGCGACCGTCATTCGCCGGGTCGGCTCCATCGTGGAGACGCCGACGTTCTTCCCCCGGTTCTCCGGCCGCCTCAACCTCGAGCTGCAGGGGAGGCTCCACGGTGTCGGCCGGAAGGCCGCTGCCGACGTCCTGGAGCGGGTGGGCCTGGCCGATCGGGCCGATCACCTGGTGAAGACGTACTCCCTCGGCATGCGGCAACGGTTAGGGATCGCGGCCGCCCTGCTCAATGATCCCGAGGTCCTGATCCTGGACGAGCCGGCCAACGGGCTCGATCCGGCCGGCATCAAGGAGGTCCGGGAGCTGTTGCGGCGGTTGGGAGATCAGGGACGGACCATCTTCGTGTCGAGCCACATCCTCACCGAGGTCCGGCACACGGCCGATCGCGTGGCGATCCTGTCCCGTGGCAAGTGCGTCGCGTCCGGACCCGTCGGCGAGGTCCTCATGGCCGGCCGCTCCGCCGGGTTGATCGTGCGGGTCGATGACATGGCTGGTGGGCTCCAGGCCCTTCGGTCGGCCGGGATCCCCGCGAGCGCCGACGACCACGCCATCCGGGTCATGCTGCCTCCGGAGGAGGCGGCCACCGTCACGCGAACGCTCGCCGATCGAGGCCTGTACCTCACCGAGCTCCGACCGGACGAGGTGGATCTGGAGACGGTGTTCCTCGAGCTCACCCGAGAGACGCCGAAGGAGGCGTCGCCGTGATCGCGCTCCTCGCCTCCGAGCTTCGACGGATGTGGTCACGGCACCTGGTCAGGATCGTGGCCGGCCTGGCTCTCCTCGGGATCGCGATCGCCGGCGTCATCGTGGCGGTTCGTTCCAGCCCCGAGGTGGGAGCCGACCCTCGGTTCCCGTTGACCATGCTCCCCGACGTCCTGAAGGGGACGAGCATCCCGCTGATCCTCGCCGGATGGTTGCTGGGGGCCTCGTTCATCGGCGCCGACTGGCGCGTGGGGACCATCACGACGCTGCTCACGTGGGAACCCAGGCGGGCCCGAGTGATCGTGGCGAAGGTGCTTGTCTGCGCCGTCTCCGTGTTCGCCCTGGCGATGGCGCTCCAGGCGGTCCTGGGAGGGGTCATGTCGCTGGACGCCGTCTTCCGAGGGACAACCGAAGGGGTGGATGCATCCTGGTGGCGCGAGTCGAGCGGCGTTGCGGTCCGGGCGGCCACGCTGGCCTCCGTTGCCTCCGTCATCGGCTTCGCCGTCGCCTCGATCGGGCGTAACACCGCGGCTGCGCTCGGTGCGGGGTTCGCCTACCTCGCGGTCATCGAGAACCTCGTGCGTGGGCTCCGCCCGGGATGGCAGCGCTGGTTGTTCACCGACAACGCGG
>JBOGVH010000208.1:0-9452 GCA_050695235.1 Actinomycetota bacterium | reverse complement strand
GGGTCGGGATGCGAACCCCGCCGACGACCGCGTACTCGCCGAAGATGCCGGCCCATGGTCTCCGCACGATCTTCCTGCCCTCGGTGCGTCGCTCGGCGGAACCGCCGATGATGTTGCCGGACGGGTCGAACTCGAACCGAAACGCCACTCGCCCCGATCCAACCTTCGTCGCGACCTCAACCGTCCGAGCGTCGACGTCGGCCCACTCGAGCGCCCGGTTGGCCACCATGGCGTGCGGCACCCAGGGCAGCTCGGACAGGTATCTGATCGCCTCTCCCTCCGCCGTCTCCGGCCCACCGACTCGCATGAACGACACACCGAACAGTCGCGCCTCGAGCCGTCCCTCCCCCGCGACGTAGCCATCGAGGACTCGCATCGACACGAGAGGCAGGACCGGGAACCGCGCCCGCCGGGAGAACGCGACCTCCTCCACGGCGAATTCCTCGACGGCTGTGAATAAGAGCGAGTGGCCGCAGGGCTTCCGCCACATTTGGCCTGTCTGCGTGATCCGCACTCTCAGCGGAAGTCGGCCGCCTCGCGGCAGGGGCGCTCGACGTACCGACGCACGAGTGCCAGCGCCTCCGCCTCGGAACCTGGTGTGGATCCTGGGCCGTTCATGTCCGTGTTCGGGTTCTTCAGGTTCATGTTCGCTCGGTCTGGCGCCCTACTCCGCCGGCGCGAAGGCCTGGAAGAACGTCGGGAACGTGAGCACCAGCCCGACGGCAACGAGCACGGCCGTCAAGATGAAGATGCCGATCGGTTTGGGATTCTTGCCTCGCAACCCGATGCCGAAAACCGCCCATGCCACGACGAACGCGATGACCGCGATGATGGTCTTCCCTGAGAGCGAACCGACCGACGTCGACCATTCGAGCCAGGACTTGAAGCTCTCGTTGGCCTCCGCCAGTGTGGTCAGGATCCCGAGGACCAGGGCCCCGATCCCGGCCGCGAGGAACACAGCGGCGGCCGGCCCGAACGGCCGCTCCACGACAGACCCCCCGGAGCTCTTCATCATGTCGTTCTCCAACGTCTCCACCTCCTTAGTGAACGGGAGCAGCCTTCGTGATGAAGGCGCCCAGCGCACCCGCGACCCCCGCGATCAGGAACGAGGCCGTGAAGAACACCATCAGAGCCCGCCGGACCCCCTGATGCTTGACGAGCGATGTCCCGTAATAGGTCACAGCAAACGCCACCGCGGTCGCGAGGAGCGGCGCGATCCAAGCGATGTGCTCCTTCCACTCCATCCCGAACTCGTGCCAGTCAGCCGTGTTCGGGTCGGCCAGCAGAAGCGACCTGGGGCTATCCGACGCCGGGTCCCGGTACCACGGGTAAACGACCCACGTCCCGGTGACGACGGTCAACCAGGCCGCGGCAGCCATGACCCAGGTACCGACCTCCAGTCGGCGGGTCCGAGTCACGATGCCCTTCTCGCTCAGCTCGCCGGATCGCAGGCTCCAGAACTCGGCGAACCCCCCCGCGAAGGCCAGGAGGAACAGGGCTCCCAACCCCATGCCGTGGACGACCGCCCACCATTCCCTGTACGTGAGGTGCATGGCCTCCCCTCTCGTCCGTCGTCCGTGCTTTGAAGACAGTGTGGTGGCGTCGATGAGCGCGCCCCTAGGGCATTCTGGCCTGCGCGAAGCGGGTAAGGAGTCCCGGGCGCTGGGATCAAAGACGTGTTCCCCCGTCGGTGGAGGTAAGGTCACGTGGCGCGATGGGAAGGCTTCAGCCAATGTCCCGGCTGCGGGTACAACTTCGCCACCGGCGAAGGCCGTTCGTGCTCCTGGGGTGACTGCTCCTATCTCCTCGCGGAGCTGGATGTGTTCTGTCCCTGGTGCCGGTTCACCTTCCTCACGATGGAGGGGAACGCGCCCTGCGCAGATCCGCTGTCGTGCGAACACTCGGACGAGCCGATGTCGCACGTCGAGAACATGAGGCGGTGGCGGGAAGGCCGCGCGCCGGCCTCCGCCACCGACTGATCGCCGCTTACCCAGGGACACCGGGACGCACGGCCCCCTCGTCCACCTCCGTTCGAGAACCCTGTTGGTAAGCGAAAGGAGGTGACATGGAGACCGCTGCTGGTTACTGGCGGATCCGGTAGCGAGCCTTGGGGCTAGGTTACCGGTCCCTGCCGTCGAGGTGCGCACGCCGGGCCCGGGCGACACTCCAGCCCGTGATCCTGCGGGCCGTCGGACGAGCGGTGGGAGCCTTCTTCCCCGCTAGCGCACGACGAAGACCGGGCACTCCGCCAGGTGCAACACTCGATGCGTGATGCTCCCAAGGAAGAGCCCCTCCCAGTCGGACAGGGCGCGGGAGCCCATCACGATGAGCCCCGCGTCAAGCTCCTTCGCCATCTCCAGGACGATGTGCGGGACGCTGCCGAACGGGGCCGTCTGGACCTCGCCTCGGGCGCTCACCCCGGCGTCCTTCAAATGCCTCACGATCTTCTCTACGAGGTCGGCGGCCTCATCCGGCTGCTCGGCGTCGTAGCCACCGAGGTTCGTGATCTGCTGCTCGCGGACGTGCAAGACCAGGACTTCGGCCCCGTACTTCTGCGCGATGTCAGCAGCGACCCCCACCGCGTTCCGGCTGCTCGCGGACCCGTTCGCTGCAAGCAGGATGCGCTCGAACACCGCTCTCGCCTCCTTCGCGCCGCCCGCGCGTTCGGCGGGCAGTCTCGATGGTCAGGCTCCCCGCCGCCCGTGGTGTTCCCAAGGGCCGGACGGCCCGCGTCCTGGGGGCCGAGAAGCCTACGCCTGGTATGGGGCTGGAGGACCCGTCCAAAGAGGGCCGGACGGCCGCAGCCCTGGCCCCTGCACTCCCGCATGCTGCGGGAAAGGACGTACCTCTTCGGAAAGGGAGGTGGGAACGATGATGGGACAGGTCGATCTGGAAAAGCCCACGGTGAACGGGCGGGCGGAGACGACCGTGAAGGAGGTCCCAGCCGAGGTCGCGATTCCCGACCGCGGCGTGAGGGGCGGGGTGTTCTGGGGTCTCTCCCGGATCGCGCTCGGATGGGTGTTCCTGTGGGCATTCCTCGACAAGGCCTTCGCCCTTGGGTTTGCCACTGGACGCCTGGAGAACGGAGGGATCGACTTCTTCGCCAAGGACGCGGCCTGGCTGAACGGCGGACACCCGACGGCCGGATTCCTCGAGTTCGGAACGAAGGGCCCGTTCAAGGACTTCTACGCTGGGCTCGCCGGGCAGACCTGGGTGGACTGGGTCTACATGCTCTCGATGCTGCTGATCGGGCTGGGCCTGATCCTAGGCATCGGGACACGGCTCGCGGCAATCGGGGGGATCATCTGGATGGCACTGTTCTACACGGCTGGGGCCATCTGGCCGGAGAACAACCCGTTCCTGGACGAGCACGTGGTGTACGCGATCGTCCTGGCGGGGATCGCCTACGTCGCAGCCGGCCGGTACCTGGGACTCGGGAAGTACTGGGAGAGGATCCCGCTGGTGCGGCGGTACCCCATCCTGAAGTAGCTTGTATCGGGATAAATCCTAAGGCGGGGGCGCAGGCCCCCGCCTTCGGGCATTCTGCGGGTCAGTCGGGTTGCGGCTGGCATGTGGCGCACGCTGATCTGGAGGAAGCGGCCAGCCGACGCGATGGTCCCGAAGCCCACGGGACGTATGGCCACATCTCTCCTCGTCACGCCCGCTTATCCTGGGTACGAAGCGAAGGGCGACTGCGACTGCGGGCGGTTTGCCTCGAGGGGTACCGGATCCGTGAATCGGAGGAGGGATCACCATGATGTGGGGATCGGGCCCTGCCGGTTGGGCCGGTTGGCTGGCTATGACGCTGACGATGGTGGCGTTCTGGGGCATCGTCATCGCGATCGTAGTGTGGGCCGTGCGGCAATTCCGTCCGGGCCCGTCCGAAGACTCTGATGCTCTTTCGATCCTGAGGCAGAGGTTCGCCAGGGGCGAGATCGACCGCGAGGAGTTCGAGGAGCGTCGGGCCATCCTCGAAGGCCACTGAGCTCCAGCCCGGCGACGCGCACTCCGTTCCCCGAGGAAGGCCTGCACCCGCCGGAAGAGGAAGGAGGAACCTCATGGCAAAGACGTTCAAGGTCGGGCTGGTAACGCGGTTGGCAAACCTTCCCTTCAAGATCATGACGCGGTTGGGCCTGGGCTTGGACGACCGTCACCTCTTGAGCGTCAGGGAGAGCGGGAAGGTCCACTCGGTTCCCGTAGACGTGATGCGGACGGGGGATCGCCGGTGGCTGGTCGCCCCATACGGGGTGGTCGGCTGGGTTCGGAACGCCCGGGCCGCGGGGGAGGTATCGCTTGCCCGCGGAGGCCGTCGCGAGACCGTTCGCATCGAGGAGCTTGGCCCCGAGGAAAGCGTCGCGGTGCTGCGCAAGTACCTCGAGGAAGTCCCGGTCACTCGCCCCTACTTCGACGTGACCCCCGACTCGTCGAACGAAGCGTTCGCAGTCGAGGCACGAAAGCATCCCGTCTTCCGCATCATCGCGCAGGATCAGGCACAACGGACGGCATGAGGCACGGTCGCCAACTCTCAGGGAGCGAGCATCTGGCGGAGGACCATCTGCAGGATGCCGCCGTGGCGGTAATAGTCCACCTCGGCGGGCATGTCGATCCGAACCGTGGCCGGGAACGAGACCTCGGAGCCGCCGTCGCGACGAGCTCGGACCCTCACCTCCTGCCTGGGCTCGATCCCGCCCGCCAACCCTCCGATGGTGAACGTCTCCCTTCCGCTCAGGCCGAGTGAGACCGCCGACTGACCTTCGGCGAACTGGAGCGGCAGCACGCCCATCCCCACGAGGTTGCTCCGGTGGATCCGCTCGAAGCTCTCCGCCAGGACCGCGCGGATCCCCAGGAGCGCCGGCCCCTTCGCGGCCCAGTCGCGCGAGGAGCCAGAGCCGTACTCCTTGCCCGCGACCACGAGCAGCGGCACGCCCTCCTCCCGATAGCGAAGCGCCGCGTCGAAGACGGCCATGACCTCGCCGCTTGGGAGGTGGGTGGTCCACGGACCTTCGGTCCCCGGCGCCAGCTCGTTCCGCAGCCGAACGTTGGCAAAGGTGCCGCGAATCATCACCTCGTGGTTCCCCCGGCGGGAGCCGTAACTGTTGAACTCCCGTTGTTCCACCCCGTGATCGACGAGGTATGTCCCGGCGGGTGAGTCCGGCTTGATCGCCCCCGCGGGCGAGATGTGGTCGGTGGTGATCGAGTCCCCCACCTTGACCAGGACGCGCGCATCGATGATGTCCGCGGGCTCCGGCGCCTGGGGTGCCAGGCCCTCGAAGAAGGGGGGCTCCCGGACATACGTCGAGGCGGGGTCCCACGCGAACATGGGGCCGGTCGGCGAGGGAAGCGAGTTCCAGTGCTCGTCTCCGGCGAAGATCCGTCCGTACTCTCGCTTGAACTGCTCGGGGGAGATGGCATCGGCAACGGCTGCCTGCACCTCCTCGGCCGAGGGCCACAGGTCACGGAGGTAGACCGGCGAGCCGTCCCGACCCGCCCCGAGCGGTTCCCGCGTGAGGTCCGTCTCGACGCAGCCGGTGAGCGCGTACGCGACGCACAGCGGCGGCGAGGCCAGGTAGCTCGCCCGCACCAGGGGGTGGATCCGGCCCTCGAAGTTCCGGTTGCCCGAGAGCACCGCCACGACCGCGAGGTCCTTCTCCTGGACCGCGCTCGCCACCTCGTCGGGGAGCGGCCCGGAGTTCCCGATGCAGGTGGTGCAGCCGAACCCGACGAGCGAGAACCCCAGCTTGTCGAGGTACGGCTGGAGCCCCGCCGCATCGAGGTAGTCGGTGACCACCCGCGATCCGGGGGCGAGCGAGGTCTTGACCCACGGCTTGGTCTCCAGCCCGGCCTCCACCGCTCGCTTGGCCAGCAGGCCCGCCGCGATCATCACCGTCGGGTTCGAGGTGTTCGTGCAGCTGGTGATGGCCGCGATGACCACCGAGCCGTGCCGGATCTCCGCGTTGTTCAGCTTCACCGGCTGTGCGTTCTCCGGGTCCACCGCCCGCGACGTGTCGACCTCAGGCTCCTCTTTCGTCCCGCCGTGCGCTCCCCCCTCGTCGATCAGCCTGCCCAACTCGGTGGGGTCCGGATCGGGTTCCATCCGGTCCCGGAACGCCTCGATGAATGACTCCCACACGCCGGACAGCGGCACCCGGTCCTGGGGACGCTTGGGTCCGGCCACCGACGGCTCCACCGCCGACAGATCGAGGTCGAGGACTTCGCTGAACATCGGCTCGGGGTCGGCGTCGGTCCGGAACAGCCCCTGCTCCTTCGTGTATCGCTCGACAAGGTCCACCCGATCCTCGCGTCCGGTGAACCGGAGGTATCGAAGCGTCTCCTGGTCGACCGGCCACAACGCGGCGGTCGCCCCGTACTCGGGGCACATGTTCGACAGCGTCGCCCTGTCAGCCAGCTCGAGCGTCGAGCAGCCCGGCCCGAAGAACTCGATGAACTTCCCGACGACGCCGTGCGCCCGGAGCATCTGCGTCAACGTCAGCACCAGATCAGTGGCCGTCGTCCCGGCCGGCAGGACGCCATTGACGCGCACCCCGATCACGATCGGCTGCGGCAGGAACATGGGCTGTCCGAGCATGGCCGCCTCGGCCTCGATCCCGCCGACGCCCCACGCCAGCACGCCGAGGCCGTTGATCATGGTGGTGTGGGAATCGGTTCCCACGAGCGTGTCGGGGAACGCCTCGCCGTCCTTCGTGGCCACGATCTTGCCGAGATGCTCCAGGTTGACCTGGTGGCAGATGCCGGCCCCCGGCGGGACCACGCGCACACCGTCGAACGCTTGCTGGGCCCATCGAAGGAGGGCGTACCGCTCACCGTTCCGACGGTACTCCCACTCGATATTGGCCTGATACGCCTGCGGACTTCGGAACAGGTCGACCTGAACCGAGTGGTCGATGATGAGGTCCACGTCGACGAGTGGGTTGACCCGTTCCGCATCGCCGCCGGCGCGGGCCATGGCCGATCGCATGGCGGCCAGATCCACCACGGCGGGGACACCGGTGAAGTCCTGCATCAGGACCCTTGCCGGCATGAAGGCGACGTTCGTCTGCGGGGCCGGCGCCGGCCAGTCGGTCAGGGCCCGGACGTCCGCATCGGCCACGTCGCGCGTCCCGGCCCGGCGGAGGAGGTCCTCCAGCAAGATCTTCACCGTGTGTGGCAGGCGGGCGACCTGGCCGATCCCGTGCTCGGCGAGCCAGCCGAGCCGGGTGACCGTGACGTCACCCCCTGCAGTGGCCAGCCGGTCCCTGGCGGCGGCGAACTCCGTGGCCATGTGAACCCGACCCCCTCGAGGACGACCCCTCCATTGTCCCCGATGTGGCGCGGGGACGACCCGGAGATCGAGCGGCGCTCTCCCCGCTCCCTACATGCGAAGGTGGCTGCGCCTGGGAGACCCCTCGTCGTCCTGGGGCTCGTCATCCCTTGGCGGGGCGACGACCTGCTCCCGCCGCACCTCGGCCCGATGCTCCTGGATGGCCTGCTTGTGGGCCAGGCGCGTCTGGCGACGGATCTTGGCCTCCTTCTGGCGGCGCCGCTGGGTCTGGCCCTGGGCGACCACCGACGGCACCGGGCGAGGCTTCCCCTCCTCATCGAGCGCGACGAACACGAGGTAGGCACTGCCGGTGTGTGTGCGCTCCCCCGACAGGACGTTCTCGGATTCCACCCGAACGCCAACCTCCAACGAGGTCCTGCCGACGTCGTTCACCAAAGCGCGCACCGTCACCATGTCGCCGATCCTGACCGGTGCGAGGAAGGACATCGTGTCCATCGACACCGTCACGGCCGGGCCCCCGCAGTGCTTCATCGCGGCCAGGCCGGCCGCGGTGTCCACGAGCTTCATGATGGTTCCGCCGTGCACGATCCCGGCGATGTTCGCATCGGTGATCTCCATGAGCTGAACCAGCGTCACTTGTGACCCGGATACCGGTTTCGGCTCGAGATCCTCGTCGGCCATGTGCGGACTGTACCCCACGCTCCCGGGCATTCGGTGGAGGGCGTGCGGGTAGCATGCCGGTCATGCGGCGACTCGCCACCTTCAGCACCCTGCTCGTCCTGGCGACCTCGTGCGGCGTCGAGTCGGCGCCCGTGCCGAGCCCCACCCGAACGGTCGAACCGACGGCGACGTCGCCGAGCCCCACGCTCGCCACCACGGCGACGCCGTCGCTCACTCCGTCGCCCGTCGTCGACGTGCCCGTCGACGCGCCGACGACCTACGCCCGCCGCAAGGCCCCCGACGAGGTCCCGATTGCCGACCTCGTGCCGGTCGGAGCGGAGGTGACCATGGCCTGGAGGCTGCCGCCGAGCCCGGGATCGGTTCCCCAGATCGCGCTGGCATGGACGCGAGGCCTGGATCCGTTCTCATCGGAGCACGGGTTCGAGATGTGGCAGGCGTTCCTCGACCGACCTCACTGGCGGGTGGTCTACGCGTTCACCGATCCGCCCTCCGAGGGGGTCTTCGGCGTGCGGTTCGACGTGGGCGATGTGACCGGCGACGCCATCCCCGACGCGCTCACCTTCGAGGACAAGGGAGGGAGCGGGGGGTGCGGCGTCTGGAGGGTCGTCCTGAGTGGTGATGGGTTCGCCACCCCCATCTTCCGTCGGTCGACGTGCGACACGGAGATCGAGCTCGCGTCGGGAACGCTTCGGATCCGCTCGGCCGAGTACGAACCGGGCGACTCCCACTGCTGTCCGAGCAGGTTCCGCACCACCACGATCAGATGGGACGGCTACGGCTGGACGGTGGTCGATCGCCTGGTGACGCCGGCCTAGGCGATCACCTGGATCTGGCTTCCCCGGGGCGAGCCGTCCACCTCGATCCTCGCCGGGAGACGAAGCGCGAGCTCCCGGACGTGGGTGATGACACCGACCATCCTGCCGTCGCTCCCCAACTGCTCGATGGCGTCGACGACCACCTCGAGCGTCTCCGGGTCGAGCGTGCCGAACCCCTCGTCCAGGAACAGGCTGTCCAGGTCGGCACGGCGAGTGAGCGAGAGCGATCGGACCTGTTCCGACAGGGCGAGGGCGAGACCGAGCGAGGCGAGGAAGGTCTCACCTCCCGAGAGCGTCCGCGCGCTCCGGCGCTCCTCGCCGTTCCAGGCATCGATCACGAAGAACTCGTCCTGGTCGAATGCCAGGCGGTACCGCCCGCCGGACAGGGTCGACAGGTGCTCGGAGCCCGCGGCGGCGAGGATCTGGAGCGCCTCGACCTGGAGGAAGGCGATGATCCGGTCGGCCCGCAGCTCCTTCGACAGCGCGTCGAAGCGCGACGCCCGTCCCCGCTGCTCGGTCACCTGATCGATGAGTCCTCTGGCGTTCGCCAGCTTGGTCATGAGCTCGGCCGAGCGATGCTCGGCGGTGGCCGCGTCCCTGGCCGCCGCGGTGCGGGCCCTGGCCACCGCTCCGACGAGCTCCGACAAGCTCGGGGCGGACTCGAACCCATCGCCGAC
>JBOGVH010000207.1:0-6108 GCA_050695235.1 Actinomycetota bacterium | reverse complement strand
GGCCATCGAGAAGGAGCTCACCCGGTGGTCCGTGTGAGCGTGGCCGTCGCCGGCTCGAGCTACGACGTGATCGTCGGGCCGAGCATCTTGGAAGACGCCGCGACCTGCCTGCCGATGCTCGAGGAAGCCGAGAGAGGTTTCGTGGTGGCCGATCCCATGGTGGCCGGAGCGTATCTGGATGTGCTCGCCGGTGGTCTCGAGCCCCTGGGGCTGCGGGTGATCCACCTCGGCGTGCCGGCCGGCGAGGAAGCCAAGTCGCTCCAGACCGTGGTGGCCCTCCACCGCCAGCTGGCCGCGCAGGAGGCGCATCGCGACGACGTGGTGATCGCACTCGGCGGCGGTTCCGTCGGCGACCTGGCGGGATTCGTGGCCGCCACGTACATGCGGGGGGTGCGGTTCATCCAGGTCCCGACGACGCTCACGGCACAGGTCGACGCCGCCATCGGAGGCAAGGCCGGGGTGAACCTTCCCGAGGGGAAGAACCTGGTCGGCGCGTTCCACCAGCCGGTGGCGGTGCTGGCCGACGTGGCCACGCTCGCCACCCTTCCGGAACGGGAGTTCCGCTCCGGCCTGGCCGAGGTGGCCAAGTACGGCCTGGCCCTCGAGCCCTCGCTCCTGGAGCTCCTGGACGATCGCCTGGAGTCGGTCTTGGCCCGGGATCCGGTCCTCATGGAGGAGGTGGTGGCGCGGTGCGTCCGAGCGAAGGCCGGTGTCGTAGCCGCGGACGAGCGCGACCGTGGAGCCAGGCTGGTCCTGAACTACGGGCATACGCTCGGCCACGCGCTCGAGCGGCTCGAGGAGTTCTCCGGCCGGTCCCACGGCGAGGCCGTGGCCGTGGGGATGACGTTCGCTGCGCGATTGGCCGAGGCGCTGGGGACGGCACGTCCGGGCCTGTGGGCCCGGCACGCCCGCACCCTCAGCCCCCTGGGCCTGGAGCCCGGCGGGCGCCTCCCGGCGAGCGACCGGATCCTCGACGCCATGCGGATGGACAAGAAGTACCGGGGCGGCATCCGGCTCGTGCTCCTGGAAGGTGTTGGACGTCCCGTCGTGGTGGACGAGGTCCCCGAGGACGTCCTCGTGACCGTCCTGAAGGAGATGGGGGCGGTGGGATGAGCCGACCGGCCGGCGACCGGCGGGCCGGAGGATGAAGGTCCTGTTCCTGTTCGGGCCGAACCTGGGGACGCTCGGCAGCCGCGACCCGGATCGTTACGGGACCGCAAGCCTTCCCCAGATCATGGAGGAGGTGGAGGAGCGCGCCACGTCATCGGGACACCAGGCGGAATGGAGGCAGTCCGACCACGAGGGCGACCTGGTGGCGTGGTTGAACGACGCGACGAAGGAAGGGTTCGGCGTCGTCGTCGTGAACCCCGGCGCGCTCACGCACTACTCCTATGCCCTCCGGGATGCCGTGGAGGCTTGCGGCGCACCGGTCATCGAGGTCCACATGACCAATATCTACGCCCGAGAGGAGTTCCGACGGCATTCGGTGATCTCGCCCGTGTGCCGAGCCACCATCTCCGGGGCGGGCGCCGGCGGGTATCACCTGGCGATCGAGGCGCTGCCGTGGATCACCGGCTGAGGCGCGCCCAGCTCGCCTCGCGCCTGGTCGAGCTCGGAGCGGACGGGTTCCTCCTCACTCGGCTGCCCAACGTCCGGTACACGACGGGGTTCACCGGGTCCAACGGCCAGGTGCTCCTGACCCCGGACGGCGCGGCCTTCTTCACCGACGGCCGGTACACCGAGCAGGCCCGCCACGAGGTCCCCGACCTGGAGCGGGTCACGTACCTGGACGGGTTCCTCGAGCCGATGGTGGAGGCGGCCCGGCGCCTCGGGGTGGGACGGTTTGGGTTCGAGTCCGAGGGAGTCACGTTTCGGACCTACGAGGAGCTCCGGGCCGCCGCGAACGGGATCGAGCTCGTCCCGGTGAGGGGGGAGGTCGAGCGCCAGCGATGGGTGAAGGACCCGGAGGAGCTCGCGGCCCTGGAGCGAGCCCAGGGCGCGACCGACGAGGCCTTCGCTGCGGTGGTGGGAAGGCTCCGCGACGGGGTGAGCGAGCGGGAGCTGGCGTTCGAGCTCGAGGCCGAGATGCGCCGGGCCGGGGCGCAGGGTCCGGCGTTCGACACGATCGTCGCGTTCGGGGAGGACGCGGCCGAGCCACACCACGAGCCGACCGGCCGGACGCTCTCGCGGGGCGACGTGGTGAAGATGGACTTCGGGGGGTTGGTGCATGGGTACCACGCCGACATGACCCGGACCGTGGCGTTCGGCGAGCCGCCCGCCCAGCTCCGTGACGTCCACGACCTGGTGCGCTCGGCCCAGCAGGCGGGCATCGACGCGGTTCGGATCGGGGCCACCGGAGCCGAGGTCGATGCCGCGGCCCGGGAGGTGATCGAGGGCGCCGGCCTCGGGGAGCACTTCACCCACGGGCTCGGCCACGGCGTGGGGCTCGAGATCCACGAGGGGCCTCGCCTTCGGCGGGGGAGCGACGACGTGCTCCCGGCAAGTGCCGTGGTGACCGTGGAACCGGGCGTCTACCTCCCGGGCGTGGGCGGGGTTCGCATCGAGGACATGGTCTTGGTGACGGAGGATGGTCGCCGGGCGCTTCCCCGGGCAAGCAAGGACCTCGTTCCGGCGTGATGCGACGTCCCGGGCACCCATAGACTGGGTCGGCGCCGGATCCGATCCCGGCCCACCACCCGAGGAGCGACATGAGCGTTTCCACCAACGACCTGAAGAACGGGATGACGCTCGAGCTCGACGGCACCCTGTTCCAGGTGATCGAGTTCCAGCACGTGAAGCCGGGCAAGGGCGGGGCTTTCGTCCGGACGAAGCTCCGGAACGTGAGGACCGGCGCGGTGGTGGAGCGGACGTTCAACGCCGGTGTCAAGGTCGGCCTGGCCATCGTGGATCGACGCGAGATGCAGTTCCTGTATCGCGACGGTGATGGCTTCGTGTTCATGGACACCGAGTCCTACGAGCAGCTGAACGTCCCCGCCGGCATCGTGGGAGACATGGCGCGGTACCTGTCCGAGGGCGCCATGGCCACGGTGGCCCTGCACCAGGGAAACCCCATCTCCGTCGAGCTCCCCGCCTCGGCGGCACTAAAGGTGGCCCAGACCCAAGCCGCCGTCCGGGGAGACACGCGGACCAACGTGATGAAGCCTGCCACGCTGGAGACCGGATACGTGGTGCAGGTGCCGCTGTTCATCGAGCCGGGCGAGCGGATCAAGGTGGACACGCGCACGGGGAACTACATCGAGCGGGTGAGATGAGGGCCCATGGCCTCCCGCAGACAGGCCCGGCGCCAGGCCCTCGACATCCTCTACCAGGCTGACGTGACCGGCTCGGAACCCCACCTCGTCCTGGAGGGTTGGGAGCGCGTCGGCAAGCCGGTCGACCCATTCGCCAGGGAGCTCGTGGAGGGCGTTGCGGCGCACCGGGCCGAGATCGATGGGCATCTGGAGCGCCTGGCCGAGGACTGGACGGTCGACCGGATGGCCTCGCTCGACCGCTCGATCCTTCGGATCGCGTGCTTCGAGCTCCTGCACCGGCCGGACACGCCGCCCGGCGCGGCCATCGACGAGGCCGTGCAGGCGGCGAAGGAGCTGTCGACCGAGGACTCGAGCCGGTTCGTGAACGGAATCCTCGGCCGCTTCGTGCGGGAGCGGACGGGTGTGCTCGACGCGCCTCCGTCCGACGCAGGCCAAATTCCGCGCGCCTAGCCGGAGGCCGTGGACGTTGTCCTCCGCCTCGGCGGGCGGCTGATGGGAGCTACTAGGAGGGATCCTCGGTTCGGGCCTCCGGGGTGGCCTCGGCCTTGGGGGCGGAGGCACCGGCCTCGTCCGTGTCGGTCGTGCCTTCCTTGATGCCCTTCTTGAACTCGCTGGTTGAGCGGCCGAGCGAGCGCGCCAGCTCGGGGAGCTTCTTCGCGCCGAACAGCAGCACGATGACCCCGAGGACGACGAACCACTCAGGTCCAAAGCTCATGGATCCTCACCTTCCTTGCGGACGCCCCTAGTGTAGGGCCTCCCCGCCGGCTTTGCGCCCCCGGGAGGCGGCTCAGCCGGAGGAGGGAGTCGGTGGAGGGGGAGGCGGGGGAGGGGGCGGCGGACCCGTGGGCGCGGCCCGTCCGGGCGGCCTGCCGATGGCGAAGTAGATGATCGCCCCGATGACCTGGGTCAACACAATCACCAGCACCCAGACGAGCTTCGTGCCGCTCCGGTACATCGAGTCGTCCGGGACCTGGATCGCGTCCACCAGGGCCCAGATCCACACCACGAAGGACCCCACGAACAGCAGGCCGAACGGGATGATGAGCAACTCCGGGCCGAACGTGATGCGCCACCTCCCGTCGATCCGCAGTTCACGCTGTATCCTACGGGCTGAGCTTCCCCTTTAAGTCCGGTCCCGCGAGGCCGGGAAGGGAGGAACACGGGATGCTTCTCAGGATGTGCGCCCTGCCGCGGCGGCGGCCGGGCGCTTGTTCATGATGGCCCCCGTTAGCCTGCTGGACGGGGGGGACGTCCGGCGAGCGGTCACCAGGATCGCCCACGAGATCCTGGAACGGAACAAGGGAGCCGCCGGCCTGGCCCTGGTGGGCATCGCCGCCCGCGGAGACGATCTGGCTCGCCGCCTGGCCTCCGAGATCGCCAGGATCGAAGGGGCGAAAGTCCCGGTGGGGGTCCTCGACATCACCTTCTACCGGGACGACATCGGCATGCGGGCCGAGGCCCCCGAGGTGCACGAGACCCGGATCGGCTTCGACATCACCGGCAAGACGGTCGTGCTGGTCGACGACGTCCTGTTCACCGGCCGGACGATCCGCGCCGCGATGGACGCCCTGGTGGACTTCGGCAGACCGACCTCGGTGGAGCTCGCCGTCCTGGTGGACCGAGGGCACCGGGAGCTGCCGATCCGAGCCGACTTCGTGGGGAAGAACGTGCCGACGAGGATGGACGAGTCGGTCCGCGTCGCGCTGCAGGAGGTGGACGGCGAGGACGCCGTGTACATGGAGGAGCGAACGGGATGAGTCCCCATGCGCCGGGCGTGATGGGAGTGGAAGGATGAACAAACACCTGCTGTCGATCAACGACGTGTCGGCCCAGGACGTCGTGCGGGTCCTGGACACCGCCGAGTCGTTCCGGGAGGTCGGGACCCGGGTGATCAAGAAGGTCCCGGCGCTCCGGGGGCGGACCGTTGTGAACCTGTTCTATGAGAACTCGACGCGCACGCGGATCTCCTTCGAGCTCGCCGCCAAGCGGCTCTCGGCCGACGTGATCAACTTCTCGACGAGCGGATCCTCGGTGAGCAAGGGCGAGAGCCTGAAGGACACGGCGCTCACGCTCCAGGCTATGGGGGCCGACGCCATCGTGATCCGGCACTCGTCGTCGGGCTCGCCGCACACGCTGACGAAATGGGTGAAGGGGAGCGTGCTGAACGCGGGCGACGGGACGCACGAACACCCCACCCAAGCCCTGCTCGACCTGTACACGATCCGGGAGAAGCTCGGGCGATTCGAGGGCCTGCGGGCCGCCATCGTCGGCGACGTGCTGCACTCACGGGTCGCCCGGTCCCTCTCGTTCGGCCTGGTGAAGATGGGGGCGGAGGTCACGCTTGTCGGTCCGCCCACGCTGATCCCTCCGGATGCGCCTGCATGGGGGGTTCAGGTCTCCTACGACATCGACGGGGTCCTGCCCAAATTGGACGTCTGCTACATGCTGCGGGTCCAGCGGGAGCGGCAACGCCAGCAGTACTTCCCCAGCGTGCGGGAGTACTCGCGGCTGTTCGGCCTGACCCGCGATCGCGTGGACATGCTGGCGGAGGGTTGCCTGATCATGCACCCCGGGCCGATGAATCGGGGCGTCGAGATCGACTCGGACGTGGCGGATCTTCCGCAAGCCGTGATCGAGGAGCAGGTCACGAATGGGATCGCGGTCCGGATGTCCCTGCTGTACTTGATGCTCGGCGGCGCCGGAACGGGGGAGGTGAGCAAGCGTGACTGACGTCACGTTGTTCCGGGGGGCCCGGGTGGTCGACCCGGCCTCCGGCCGCGACGGTGTGATTGACGTCCTGATCGAGGAGGGGACCGTGGCCGCGGTGGGTGAGGCA
>JBOGVH010000206.1:0-4149 GCA_050695235.1 Actinomycetota bacterium | reverse complement strand
CGCCTGGCTCGCACGGCGGGGGTCCCCGCGGCCCTCGATGCCCGGGACGAGGCTCTGCTGCTCGGGATCTCGGCCGGGCCACAGATCGTCAAGGTGAACGCGGAGGAGGCCGGGACGCTCCTCGGTTCCAAAGTCGACACGCTGGACGACGCGAAGGCGGCGGCCCTGGAACTTCGGTGGCGCATGAACGGCGATGGACGGGCGGCCATCGTGACCCGTGGCGCCGAGGGAGCCGTGGTCGTGACCCCGGGCGGTGTTGCACTCCGGGCTCGGCTGTACGAGCGCGGTCCCTACCCGGTGGGGAGCGGCGACGCGTTCCTGGGAGGGTTGGTCACGGCGCTCGACCGCCGCGCCACGTGGGCCGACGCGCTGGCGATGGCCTTGGGGGCAGCGGCGGCGAACGCCGACATGCCGGGGGCGGGGCGGCTGGACCGAACCTGGGCCGTCGAGCTCTCGAAACGGGCCGAGGTCCGGACGCTCGGTTAGCGGATCGCCCGCGCCGGTCGCAGGGTCGAACGCGCCCTCCAGCGCTACGTCGGAGGTTCGCGCGAGCACCGTCCTTCGCATACGATTGCCCGGACGTTCCGCACGAGGGGGTTCCCGTGGTCAGCGCCTACATCCTGATCCAGACGGAGGTCGGCAAGGCCAGCAACGTCACCAGGGAGATCGGTCAGATCAAGGGCATCTCGGCCGTCGACGGGGTGACCGGCCCATACGACGTGATCGCCCGTGGAGAGGCCGCCGACCTGGACGAACTGGCCAAGTCCATCGTGATGCCGATCCAGGCGGTGGAGGGCGTCACGCGCACCCTCACCTGCCCCGTCCTCCAGCTCTAGCCGTCCGACCAGCCACTTCAGCGCCCACGCCCCCGCGCCGATGGACTCGGGGAGGCCGGATCGACCCCCGGCCGCGGGATCATGCGGGCTCGGGAGGACCTTGGCGCGACCAGCTCCTGGTTCCTGATGATCGTGGCATTGGTTGCGGGAGCCCTCGTCGTCGTGCCGTTCGCACTTTCCGGCCAAGAGGAAGCGAATCACGATCGGGAGGCGATCGCGCAGTGGGAGAAGGCCAGGGATCTCCGCGCGCAGGCCAGGCTCCAGACGGCCGTGCGGGGAGCGAGCGCCTATCTTGCCGAGAACGCCACGCTCATGGGGTTCGACCCTGAGCAGGCCTCGCTGTTCGACCCGTCAATCCGATACACGAGCGGCGCCCCAACCGCGAGTGCGGTGAGCATCCGCGGCGTTACCCCGACGAGCGTCGTCCTGGTGACCTCCACGGGCTCCGCGTATCTGTGCGCCGCGGTGACCGGCGGCGTGGTCAGCTTCGGAAGGGTGAACGCGGCGACCGCTGGCGCTTGCACGGGCGGCTGGTAGCGTTCACTCTCCACGGTCGTTCGTTGTCGTGGCATCGTCTCCTCGAGGGGGTTCGCCATGATCGAGGTTCGTCGCGACCCGGAGATCTACGAGAAGTCGGGTGGCTGGTTCCGCGCCCGGTGGCACTTCTCGTTCGATGAGTACCACGACCCGGCCAACATGGGCTTCGGCACGCTTCGCGTGTTCAACGACGACCGGCTGATCCCCGGCGCCGTCTGGCCATTGCACCCCCATCGCGACATCGAGGGACTCACCTACGTCGTCGAGGGGACGTTCCGGCATCAGGACGACGTTGGCGGACCTCCGGGGATGCTGCCCGCCGGATCCGTGCAGCGGATGACCCTGGGATCGGGGGCGTGGCACTCGGAGCAGAACGGATCGGACGCCGAGCCTCTGCGATTCATCCAGCTGTGGATCATGCCCGCCGAACCCGGGCTTCCGCCCGGTGTGGAGCAGAAGGTCTTCACCGAGGAGGATCGGAAGGGTCGCCTGCTCAAGGTGATCTCCGGCGATCACGGCGATGCCGTCCTGGTGCACCAGGACGCGTCGGTCTTCGTGTCACATCTGGAGCCGGGCACCAAGGTGGACCACACGTTCGCGCCGGGGCACGGGGGATACCTCTACCTGATCGATGGATCGGTTCGGCTGAACGACGAGAAGCTCGGGACCGGCGATGCAGCGAAGATCGCCGGTGAGCCCCAGATCGCGATCGAGGCTGACGCGCCCACGGAGCTGATCCTGGTCGACGTGACGCTCGAAGGCCTCACATCGGGGTGATGTCCACCAGCGTCGAGGTGTCGACGTCGAAGGTGACCGGTCGGTAGAAGGCGGGCTTCGTCTCGAGCGTCAGGGTCCATCCGGCGCCTGCGACCCCTTCGGCGTGATGGAACGCCGAAACCGCCCGGAGCACCGCCTTCACCCGGAAGATCCGGCGGAGCTCGTCGTTCTTGTAGTGCAATCGATACCGACGACCCACCACGAGGCCCTCGATCGTGGGACGCAGCGCATCGTACTGTCGGATCATCCCGGCGAACGCCCGGACGAGCCGGGGACGGCGGGAACCACCGGTCCGCTCCGCGGCAGCCAGGTTGAACAACGAGATGCGGCGACCGTCGCGGACGAGCCAGGCCATCTCGCCCTGATCGGGGCGCACCTCCAGCCGGTCGGCCCGCTCCTCCAGGGCCGCGGCGATGTCGGCGGCTAGCGCGGCCGCCGCGTCGGGTCCCGGGCCCCCTCCGCTCGGACGCGCAAGGTCATCGAAGTCGTCGCCCATCCAGCCCTCACGCATCCCGCCCCCCGATCGCCGACCCGGCGCGGACCTCCGGCGTTGCTCGGCGTCCTCAGTATCGTTCGTCATCGCGCGGAGCGTCGTAGGCTTGGCCCGTGGCCGCCCTGACCCGCCGCGCGAAACGGTACCGGCCGCCGCCGCCGCGCTCGGAGACAGTCTCGCCCGCAAGCCTGGTCGAGGAGTGCATCCTCGTCCTGTCCCTCTCGCTCCTCGCCAGCGCGGTGTACGCGATCATCAGCCTGACGTCCGCGCCGCTGAAGGGCGCCACGGTCTTCGTCGTGCCCCAGGTCGGCCTGGCGACCCAGTTCGCGAACTTCGCGTTCGGACTGGCCCCCGTGTGGCTCGTCGTGTTCCTGCTGCGCAGAAGAAGCGGGGAAGGCGTGGGCCAGATCGGCTTGGCATTGAATCGGCCGGGCCGAGACCTCGCCTCGGGCGTGGTGCTCTCGGCCATCGTGGGCGCGGCCGGGATCGGGATCTACCTGGTGTCCGTGGCGTTCGGGGTGAATCGGTTCGTCGTGCCGGTGCCGCCTCTCGGCCATTGGTGGACGATCCCCGTCCTCCTCCTCAACGCCGCTCAGGCGGCGCTGCTCGAGGAGGTGATCGTCGTCGGGTACCTCATCACTCGGCTCCAGCAGCTCCGCCTGTCCGAGCCGGCAGCGGTCGGCGCGTCGGCGCTCCTTCGGGGGGCCTACCACCTGTATCAGGGATGGGGCGGGTTCGCCGGCAACCTGGCCCTCGGACTGTTCTTCGGGTTGTTCTTCACCCGCACCCGTCGGACCTGGCCGCTCGTCGTGGCCCACTTCCTGCTCGACGTCGGTGCCGGGGTCGGCTACATCCTGTTCCGGACCCATCTCCCGGGGTCGTAGCCGTGAGGCTCGCGAGGGGACTCGATCTCCGCCGCCCTCTGAGGGCGACTGCAGCGCAGGGATTCGCGCACGTGTCGCACGCGGTCGAGGGTTCCTTCCTTCGCTCGCTGCGCCGAGAGCTCGAACGCGGTCCGTTCCAGCGGTTCGAGGGATCGTTCGGGTTGGTCCGCCAGGAGATCGAGGGGTACGACGTCCTCGAACCGATGGACGGGTTCCCGCGTCTCGCGGAGCTCCGCGACGAGCTGGCCGGGCTGCTCCGGCGTAATGGCCGCGCGATCGCGGGCATGGCGACGTGGTGGCCGAACGAGGCCGGCGTGGCCCGGTACCGGCTCGGGTCCATCGGCATCACTCCCCACCTTGACGGCAAGTGGTACCGGCGGCTGGTGGTCGTGGTCACGGTCAACGGCACCGCGCCGTTCAGCGTGTGCCGCGACCGGGCGGGGGAGGTCATCGAGCGATGGGACGCCGGACCGGGCAGCCTCACCCTGATGCGCGCCCCCGGGCTCGCCGGACACAGGGACGGCCGGCCGTTCCACACCGTGGAGGGACCGCGTCGCGGAACCCGATGTTCCATCGGGTTCCGGATGAACACGCGACCCGCCGAGACGGCGAAGCCCTAGCC
>JBOGVH010000205.1:0-3383 GCA_050695235.1 Actinomycetota bacterium | reverse complement strand
TCCCCGCCCAGCGAGGACGGATCCTCGATGACAACGGCACCCCCCTCGTGACGAACCGGTTGAGCCTGGTCGTCACGGTGAACAAGCAAGAGGCCGGGTCGCGCTTGGAAGACGAGCTCTACCGGCTGTCCAAGCTGCTCGACGTGCCGGCGGACGAGCTCGCCGCCCGGGTCGAGGATCCCCGCTACTACGTCTACCAGCCCGTCCCGGTCGAGGCCGACGTGGGCAAGCGCATCGAGTTCTACATCAGAGAGCATGTACGGCAGTTTCCCGGCGTCTCGGTCATCCGGGAGCCCGTCCGGGTCTACCCGGAGGGGAGTCTCGCCGCCCATGTCCTCGGGTATCTCGGGCAGATCAGCCCCGAGCAGCTGGAGGATCCGGGGTTCGCCGACTACCGTCCGGGCGACGAGGTCGGCGTCACCGGCGTCGAAGCGGCGTACGAGCGCTTCCTGCGAGGGACGGAAGGCGTCGAGAAATACCGGGTCAACTCGGCCGGCCAGAACCTGGGCCCGATCGGCGAACAGCTGCCCGTCCGGGGCCAGGATGTCGTCCTCACCATCGACATCAAGGCCCAGCGGATCGCTGAGGAGAGCCTGGATCTCGGCCTTCAGTACGCCCACGGCATCTACGACTCAGATTCGGGGCGCGACCTGCAGGCGAGCGGTGGCGCCGTCGTGGTCATGGATCCGGCGACCGGCGGCATCAAGGCGCTAGCCTCCGCGCCGTCGTTCGATCCCTCGCTGTTCGTCCGGAGCATGAGCTCTGACGAGTACGAACGACGGTTCGGGGCGGCGAAGAGCTACCCCCTTCTGGATCGAGCCATCCAGGGCCTGTACCCGCCGGGCTCCACCTACAAGCCGTTCGTCCTGTTGTCCGCGCTGCGACGGGGGATCGTGTCGACCACCGACTATTACCCCTGCCCCCCCTCCTGGGCCGTGCCCGAGGACCCCCTGCACGAGGTGTTCCACAACTGGACCACGGCGAACCTGGGGTCGATCACCCTGGCCCAGGCCCTGTACGACTCGTGCGACACGGTCTTCTACCCGATCGGGTACGAGTACTGGCGCCGGTACTACCCACCGACCGATCCGCCGGTCGAGCAGATCCAGCGCGATCTCCAGGCGTTCGGGTTCGGCCGGCACACCGATGTCGACCTTCCGTTCGAGGAAGAGGGGCGGGTTCCGGACGCGGCATGGAAGTCGGCCATCCACAAGCAGTTCCCGAAGTCGTTCCCCGATGGCCAGTGGTTCCCCGGCGACTTCGTCAACATGTCGATCGGGCAGGGCGACACGCTCGTGACCCCGCTCCAGCTCGCCGCGGCGTACTCGGCCATCCAGAACGGCGGGCGGGCCTGCCCGCCCCACGTCTTCGCGCGGGCTCAGGAGGCCGACGGCCGTGTGCTGCACTCGTGGCATGCTCGGTGCCCCCGGATCCCGTTCCTCCAGGCGCAGATCGAGTACGTCCGCGAGGCCCTGACCCAGGTCCCAGTCCAGGGAACCGCGGCCTCGGCGTTCATCGGGTTCCCCTTCTCGGAGGTCGAGGTGGCCGGCAAGACCGGGACGGCCCAGGTATTCGGCCAGCAGGACTACTCGTGGTTCGCGGCCATGACCGAGGCGCAGGGCAGGGAGTACGTCGTGGTGGCGCTGGTCGAGCAGGGAGGTCATGGCTCGAGTAGCGCGGCGCCCATCGTGCGGCGGGTCATCGAGGGGCTCTACAGCCTGACGAACACCCAGTTCATCTACGGTGGGGTGACGGACTGATGGACGTCGTCGCGACGAAGCTGTATCGCTGGGAACGGCGGCCGCTCCGGCATCTGGACCCCGTCCTGCTGATATCCGTGCTCGCTCTGGGGATCGTGGGCCTGATCACGATCTACTCCGCGACCCACGCCTCGCTCGTGGCTCAGGAGATCGACCCGGGGTTCTTCCTGAAGAAGCAGCTGGCCTTCGTCACGCTCGGCATCGTGGTCATCCTGGTGACCGCGAGTTTCGACTACCGGTTCATCAAGGTCTACGCCGGCATCATCTATGTAGCGAGCTTGGCCCTACTGGTGCTGGTCCGAACACCGCTCGGCACGACCATCCGTGGGTCCCAGCGATGGTTCCAGCTGTTCGGGTTCCAGCTCGCGCCCTCCGAGGTGGCCAAGCTGGCGCTGGTCGCCATGCTTGCGGCGTTCCTCTCGCAGCTTCGATCGAGCGATCTGTCGCTGCCGGACCTGTATCGAGCGACCGCGATCGCCGCCGTCCCCGGGTTCCTGGTCTTCCTGCAGCCCGACCTGGGGACGTCGATCGTGCTCATGGCCATCCTGGTCGGGGTCCTTGTCGTGGCGGGAGCTAGGGCCCGGCACCTGGGGGTGCTCGCGCTCACGGCCATCGTGCTGACCTTCGGGGCGCTCCAGCTCGGCCTGGTGAAGGACTATCAGATCGCCCGACTCACCGCGTTCTTCGACCCCCAGAACGACCCGCAGCGATCCGACTACAACCGGACCCAGGCGGAGATCGCGATCGGCTCCGGTGGCCTCCTCGGCCGAGGGTACCTGAAGGGCACGCAGACGAACCTGGACTTCGTTCCGGAGCAGCACACCGACTTCATCTTCACCGTGATCGGGGAGGAGTTCGGCTTCATGGGGGCCATCTTCGTGCTGATGTTGTTCGCCCTCCTGATCTGGCGTGCGGTCAGGATCGCGCTGTTAGCCAAGGACCCCTTCGGGACGTATCTCGCGGCAGGCATCGCATCGATGCTAGCCATCCAGGTATTCGTGAACGTGGGGATGACGGTGGGGATCATGCCGATCACGGGGATCCCGCTCCCGTTCGTGTCCTACGGCGGGAGCTCCTTCCTCACGAACTGCGCGGCCGTGGGATTGCTCCTGAACATCCACATGCGGCGCCTGACGTAGTCCCCGAGCGAGACCCGTTCCCTCCACATCATTCCTCGATGTCGATGGTCCACAGGAACGTGGATCCCTCCGGCCCCGAGGATTCGAGGACCACGTCGCCACCCATCGACCGAGCCGCGCCGCGGGCGAGCGACAGGCCGAAGCCAAGACCCGGATGGACCCGCACGTTCAGATCCTCGACCTGCTCGAGGAAGCCGAAGATCCGCTCCCGATCGTCGGCATCGATCCCCGGTCCGGCATCCACGACCCGGACCTCCATCTCGGCCCGGCCCCGGGCCACCTGGACGGTCACCGCCGCGTCCGGTGGCGAGAACTCCAGCCCGTTCGTCACGAGCTCGCCGAGGATCCTCCGCCCGAGGACCGGGCTGAGGGTCGCCGTGAACGGACCGTCATCCGCCAGCACCCGAACCCGGGGGTAGGGCGAGGCCACTTCCTCGGCCAGGGCGGCTACGTCCACCTTCTCCGCCATCCCCGAGTCGATCGT
>JBOGVH010000204.1:0-4351 GCA_050695235.1 Actinomycetota bacterium | reverse complement strand
TCGAGCTGTGACCCCCCTGGCCCTCTCCAGCGGGACCATCGCGGCGCTCGTGGTGATCGCCGTGGTGGACCTCTTCGCCATCATCTTCGGACTGTCGTTCATCCGGGCCCGTCGCGCTGCTCGGGTGGACATCGGACGGCCGGGCCCGCCGGCGGCCCGGGCCGAAGCCCCGGCCAAGACCCCCAAGCCGGTGACGCGACGGGAGTTCTTCCGCCGGTCGCTCATCGTGTCCTTCAGCATCTTCGCCGCGGAGTTCGGCGGGGCCACGCTCGCGTTCCTGTGGCCCAATCTGAAGGGCGGGTTCGGCTCGGTGATCACGGCCGGCAAGCTCGCCGACATCAAGGAGTTCATTTCCTCGAACAACCAGCCGTTCTACTACGGCGCCGGCCGCTTCTACATCGTGGCCTGGAGCGGCCACAAGTCCGGCAACGTCGACTACGCGGCCGAGGGCGTCGAGGCACAGGGGATCATGCCGCTCTACCAGCGCTGCGTGCACCTGGGGTGCCGCGTGCCATTCTGCCAGCAGTCCCAGTGGTTCGAGTGCCCATGCCACGGGTCGAAGTACAACCGAGCGGGCGAGTATGAGCTGGGGCCGGCTCCTCGGGGACTGGACCGGTTCAAGGTGACCGTCACCTCTGCCGGCGACGTCGTGGTGGATACGTCGCAGATCATGCTCGGTCCACCCCGGGGGACGAACACGATCGACGAGCCGCCCCAGGGGCCGTTCTGCGTCGCGCCGGGATGAGGAGGGCGTGATGCTGGCGCTGAGCAGGGCTCAGGGTCTGATCATCGCCGTTGGGGGAGCCATCGTCCTCCTGGTGGCGGGTGGGGCGCTCCTGTCGCGCGGCAGGGTTGGAAGGAAGAAGGAGCCGCCCCGGATCCCGTTCGCCATGCGGCCCGGGCCCTCCGATCCCGACCTGGAGACCCCCCTCCTGGCCAAGCTCCAGGGATGGGGAGTCCTGCTGGTCGCGTTCTTCGTCATCTGGATCCCACTCACCTGGCTGTTCGAACCGGACACGAACCTCCACCAGGAGGAGGCGCTCCTCACCGAGTCGATCGCCAGGGGCCGGAGCGGCGTGCAGCTGTTCACTGAGGAGAACCAGGGCGGCGTGGGGTGTGTCCGCTGCCACGGGCCGGAGCTCAGGGGGTCCGTCATCCTGGACACGACCACCCAGACACCGATCACCACGCCGAACCTCACGACGGTCTGCGGCGGGCCCTGGACCGGGCACTCGCTCATCTACAGCCTGAACGACATCTACATCACGATCCAGCAGGGCCGGAACCTCATGCCGTCCTGGAGCATCCGGTACGCGGGAGCCCTGGACGACCAGCAGATCAACGACATCGTGAACTACATCGTGTCGGTCCAGGACGAATCCCAGGTCCCGTTCGAGCACAACGTCTGCATCAACCCCGACGCGACCAAGGCCGCGGTGGAGGAGTTCGGTTCCCCGCCGGGACCACCGACGACCAACGCGCCACCGTGATGCTGGCCCAGACATGCCTCGGGTTCCACGTCGAGTGCGGCAACCTGGTGCAAGGCGGCCTGGCCGTGGCGGTCGGCTTCGTGCTCTTTTTCGGCAGCGTCCTACTCATGCTGTCCGCGGTGTTCGGCCGGAAGATGGGCTACCTAGTGTTGTCGGTCTCGTTGTTCGCGTGGATGATCCTGTTCTCGGCCGTGTGGACGTTCGGGTTCTTCTCGCAGGGCCCGGAAACGCCCGTGGACCTCGGGCCCCGGGGCCGAGAGCCGGGGTGGGTCGTGGAGACGGCCGGCGAGAACGTGACCGACCTCCCCTATCAACAGTTCACCTCCTACCCGACGGGAGGCGCCTGGAAGGCGCCGGCGGGAGGCCAGTCGGCCTCGGTGCAGTCGGTGACGGGGGCCATCCAGTCCTACCTGGCCCAGCAGGCCAACCAGACGGCCGACCTCGGCCAGTTCGAGCCGGGGGCGTTCCAGACCACGGACTTCACGGTGCAGAATGTGCAGTTCGCCGCGGCGCGCGACGTATCGCTCGCCGCGGCGCGGGCCTTCTACAACGGGGGCGGGCCGCTCATCACGGTGTACCTGCGACACGACAGCGGGAGCGTCCCCATCTACTCGTGGATGTTCCTGATCGGCTCGATCGTGGGGTTCGCCGCCCACCTGCCGTTCCTTGACCGAGCGGAGCGGGAACGAAAGGACGTCCTGACCGGCGGGACCGCGCCGCCATGGTATGGGCCCGCCTAGGAGGAGGACACGATGCTTGCACAGGAGGCCAGGCCGCTGCTCGACCAGGGCGGCGTGCAGTTCATCCTGTTCGGCGTGATGATGATCGTGATCTTCATCGCGCTCTGGATCACGATCGCCAAGTAACAGAGTCCAAAGCCCGGCCGCCGAACGGCCGAGGGCTCAGACCTTGGTCAGGTCTGCCACCGCCCGCCCACGTCTCTTCACGTCGGCGAGCGCGGCTTTCCGCTGCTCGTAGAACGCGAGGATCTGGAGCTCGATGGCCAGGTCCACCTTCCGGATCGACACTCCGGCGGGGACCGACAGCACGGCCGGGGCGAAGTTCAGGATGGACCGGACCCCGGACGCCACCAGCGCATCCGCAACGCCCTGAGCCTCCGCGGCGGGTGTGCAGATGACCCCGATGGCGATGCCGTGCTCCCACACCAGTGTCGCCAGATCGTCGAGGTGTCGGACGGTGATGCTCCCAACCTGCTCACCCACCTTGGCCGGGTCGGCGTCGACCAACCCCGCGACCCGAAAGCCTCGCTCGGCGAACCCCCGGTAGTTGGCCAGGGCATGGCCCAGGTTCCCCACCCCCACGATCACGATCGGCCAGTGCTGCGTGAGGCCGAGCTCCCGGCGAACCTGATGGATGAGGTAGGCGACGTCGTACCCCACCCCCCTGGTGCCGTAGGAGCCAAGGTGAGAGAGGTCCTTTCGCACCTTCGCCGAGTTCACCCCCGCAGCCTCCGCCAGGGTCTCCGAAGACACCGTGTTCGCCCCTCCCTCGGCGATGTCGACGAGGGCCCGGAGATAGATGGGAAGCCGCCCCACGGAGGCCTCGGGGATGGGGCGCTCGGTCACTCCAGGATGGTAGCGCAATCGTGAAACCGGTGCACGAAGGCACAAGCGAGAGCCCGGGCAGGGAGCTATCGCCGGACGGCGCGGGCGAAGACGGCGGGATCCAGCCGGACCTCGGACAGCTCCTGCCCGTCGACCAGCACGACGGGGATCCGGATGCCGTATTCGAGCTCGAGGGCATCGAGGCCGGAGATGTCGACCTCCTCGAAGTCGAAGGCGGTCCGGGCCCGTTCGGCCAGGATGATCTCCCGAGCCTCGTCGCACAGGCCACAGCCGGGCCGCGAGTACATCAGGACGCTTCCAGGCACGGCCGGGGATCCTAGCGGCCCCGGGCCATCCATCGCCCGGTGATACAACGGAGGGCATGCAGGGAGACGATCGCCTCGACCTCGAGCTCCACCGACGTGTCTCGGCGGGGGATCGCCAGGCGTTCGAGGGGCTGTACCGGCGCTACGCCCCCGCCGCCTATGGCCTGGCTCTGCGGGTCACCGGCCAGGATTCCCTGGCCCAGGAGGTGGTCCACGATTCGTTCCTGGCCCTGTGGCGGGCCCCCGAAGCCTACGACCCAGGCCGGGGACCGTTTCGGAGCTTCTTCCTCTCGCTCGTCCACCACCGGGCAGTCGACACGGTCAGGCGGGAGGAGCGGCTCCGCAAGCGGGCCGAACGAGCGTCGAACCTGGAGCGGGGCACCGGCGAAGATGTAGCTGAAGAGGTCGTCGAGGACGCCTATCTCTCGATCCGGCGCAAGGAGGTCCGGGAGGCGCTGCACACGCTGCCCCCCGATCAACGGACGGTGGTCGAGCTGGCCTACTTCGGGGGCTACACCCAGGTCATGATCGCCCAGGAGCTCGGCATCCCGATCGGGACGGTCAAGACCCGGACCCTGGCCGCGATGCGGAAGCTCCGACGAGCCCTGTACCGAGAGGACTGAATGAACGAGGACCATGTCCGGATCCAGGAGCTGCTGGCGGGCTACGTCCTGGACGGGCTGTCCGGCGAGGACGCGGTGGAGGCGGACCGGCTCCTTTCCGAGCACGTCCCGTCCTGTCCGCTGTGCCGGGACCAGCTGGCCGGCTTCCAGGACGTGGCGGGTGACCTCGCCCTGGCCGTCTCCCCGGCGCAGCCTCCCGACCTCCTGCTGCCCAGGATCCGCCGAGGGGTGGCCGAGACGGTTCGGCGACGCCATCGCGCCTCGCTGGTTGCCGTGGCGGCCGGGGTCGCCGCCATCGTCGGCCTGGCCGGACTGTCCGTGCAGCTCGGGGGCCGGGTGTCCCGGAC
>JBOGVH010000203.1:0-5507 GCA_050695235.1 Actinomycetota bacterium | reverse complement strand
CCCCTGCACCGGGCGGCCGGGCTGCGGTCGCTGATCCTGTCCTCGTATCAGTCGGTCTCGGGTGCCGGACACCGGGGGGTTACCGAGCTTGCCGAGCAGATCGAGAAGCTGCACGGGATGGAGGACGACCTCGCGCACCCGGATCCCTCCGGGCTGCCCGTCGGGGAGGTCTTCGGCAAGACCATCGCCTACAACGTGGTGGCCAAGATCGACGCGCTCGACCCGGAGACCGGGTTCACCTTCGAGGAGATCAAGATCCAGCGCGAGGCGAGGAAGATCCTCTCGCTGCCGGAACTCGATGTCGCCGCGACCGCCGTCCGCGTCCCGGTGCCGGTCGGCCACTCGGTGTCGATCCACGCCACCTTCTCCCGCCCCATCGGGCCGGGTGAGGCCCGGGAGCTCCTCTCGACGGCACCGGGGGTGGAGGTCCGAGATGACCCGGCGAACGGCGTCTACCCCAGCCCGCTCGAGGCGGCCGGCCGGGACGAGGTCCTGGTGGGACGGATTCGGCAGGCTCCGGATCGCCCCGATGCCCTCCTGCTGTTCTCCTGCGGCGACAACCTTCGGAAGGGCGCGGCGCTGAATGCAGTTCAGATCGCCGAGCGCCTGTTCGCCTGACCGCCGAGAAACCCTTCATGCTTGTGTCTCCTGGTGCCGTGCTGCGTCAGATGATTAACAGACCGCGTCAAGCTGTTGAATGTCCAGTTTGTGGTCGACCACCATGTCGAGGGCCAGGTCGAACCACTCGCTGGCGACCTCGGAACCGAACCTGGATGCCGTAAGAAGCTGCCCCGAGCCCTCGTCAAGGAGACCCGCCGGGCCTGACACCGCCAGGCCCATCGCCCCCATGGTGACGGCCCCTTGCTCGGGCCAGGACATAGCGCCTGGTCAAGCTCGACGGCCAGGAGCTGCCCCTCTGTCCGGACACGCTCCTCCCTGGTCTCTCGGACTCGCCCACCGAACTGCGCGAAGGCTACCCCTGGCGAGGCTCCCACTCCAAGCAGGACCCGGTGAACGACGAAATGGGCGGACCTACGTCGCCTGGGGGTTGTTTCGGCCACCGAAACGGGTGTATGCCTGGAATCTGGCGTGAGCTGACGAGCTCCGGAGGCGATTCCGATGCAACGGTTCCCCCGCCCTCACTGTTCGCATGCGTGTGGTCGTCCCCGTTCGCCGCCTGGATCCACGCGCCGTCCGTCGCATCGTTTCGACAAGGAGGGGGTGTCCGATGAGATCGAAGAACAGTCGGCGATGGGTATCCATCCTGGGTTCGGCCGTCGCCCTCACGTTCGTTGTCGCGGTCATGGCGCCAGGCGCCGCACAGGGCGGGCTCGCATCCCGAAAGAACGTCCGCTGGGACCTCCCCCAGGTCGTGGGGGCCGGACCGACTCTCACCGCCATCCCGGGCGGCACCAACATGGCACGCGACGCCGTCACCGGAGACACTGTCGAGCTGACGGGTTCCGGCGACGCCGTCCCGGCACGGGGCGACGCCACCGGCGGCGGCACATTCGTGCACAAGCGTCCCGACGGGACGGTGTTCGCCCAGGGCTTCTACGTCGTGACCGGATTCGTCAGCTGGCAGCACCGGGTGGGCACGTTCCCGTCCTTCCTGATCGACGGCATCGGTCACGCGTCGCAGGCGAGTGCGGGGCTGCTGACCCTGAAGATCCGGGTGTTCCCGACCGGCGGCTCACCGGTCGACGCCGTCCTGGTCATCCACTGCCACTTTCCGGATACGCCTGGGCCGAACGACGAAGGGATCGAGGTCATCGCCACTGTCGGAGGCACCTCGTTCCACTTCACGCAGGCGGGAGGCTTGACGGTCTTCCACGTCTTCAAGTGAGGGAGGATGGGGGGCGGTCGCCGACGCGGCCGCCCCTGCCCCCCTTCGCTTGTCTGGTCGCAAAGGAGGCAGCCGCCAATGAAGAGGCTGGTAGTCGTTCTCGCCGCCGTGATAATGACGTGTCTACTGCCGGCGCTGGCATCAGCTGCGGGCATGACGATGGTTCGTGGAGGCGGCACCGGGTCCTTCGGCGCCGACCTCGACGGCGACGGACAGATCGACGGTTCCCAGTTCGGGATGAGTGTGGCCATCCTGGGGGATGGCTCGGCCGGGGGTAGCTTCCTGTGCCTGATGGCCGGACGCTCAAAGATCCTCGGGCTTCATCTCATGAGCGTGCAGGGCCAGGTGACGGACGGCGTGCTGAATGCCAATGGGAGCGCGACGTTCTCCGGAACCGGTTCGGTGAACCTCGGCGGGGGCACAATCGTCCCCGGCATCGGGTTCCGGGTAACCACGCGGCCGGGAGGCCCGGGCGTCGGCCAAATGCAACTGACGGTAGTCGGGGCCTTCGACGGAGTGCCCGGAGACACCACGACGGGGAACGGGAACTACGACCTCCCGTGGGAGACGGTGCGGAGCGGACAGATCGTGGTGGGGTGAGGGCACGGGTCCTGAGGCGGGCAGGCGCCCGTGTACGCGACCACACCCGGTTCACGGCTACGCTGGCCCTCCGGGCCAGCGAGGCCGTCTCCACCGAGGCGACCTCCTCGATCTGGCGGAGCAGGTCGAGCAAACTGCTTGCAGTTCCGCACGAAGTCCCACCCTGGGGCCATCCCGGTCTCCGACAACACGTCCTCGGGCGGCTTCCCTTCGGCCCACCGGAACACCGGCGTCGCGAACCAGCCTCCGGCTCTCGGGCACAGCTCGACGTGATGGGCGTCCTCCGACCGCCTGATCCGATGCCACAATCGAGCAAGCTCCCTGAACAGGTCCGCCGGCTAGGCGGTCGGCATGTCGGCTTGGCGCAGGACGCGCTCGCGCGATTGGTACACTCCGCGGCGTCCCCGGTCTCTACGGCGAGTCCGTCAAACGTGTGCGACGTTCGGGTCTCGAAGGCGACGGATGACTCCACGCTTGAGGCGACCGGTACCGGGGGCGCATGACATAGGTCGGAGACCGATGACCTGCCTCGACCCCCCCGTTTCGACGTTCGAGCGCTGGTCGATGATTTACGTCGCCTTCCTCAGAGGATCCCTTCGGATATCTGTCATGGCGCCGAGTCCGCGGGCGCGCTGACCGGCAATCGCCGCGCAATCGCGATCAGGACGAGGGCCGCGGCGAACCCGACCGCGAATGCACCGGCGATCCCCGTTCGCAGCTGGCTTCCGGTGGCATCGGCGATCGCGATGCACGCCCCACCCAGGCCCGTCCCGATCCCCGCGCCCAGCGTGTCGGTGAGCAGGATCGAGGACAGCTGGCCGGCCTCGGCTCCGCTCGATGCCTGGCTCATCGCTGCGAGCGGGATGGTGGGGAACGCCACGCCCATACCCAGACCGGCAAGACCCCACCCTATGTACGGCACGATGATGGGAAGCGATGTCAGGCCCGCGGCGACGCCCAGGATGCCGACCGCCACCACGCCCGTTCCCCCCACGACGAGGGCCGGAGCGCCGATCCGCCCGATTTCGCGCGACTGCCACCAGCTGCCCAGGGACCACGCGACGGTCGCGAGCGTCACGACGATGCCGGCCTCGGCGACCGACAACCCGCGGACTCCCGTGAGCATCAGCGGGACGAACCCGTCAACGGCGAAGAACGCCGCCGACAGCAGGAACGCGGCCGCGGCCGTCGCCGGCAGGCCCGGCCTGGCCCGGAACCAGCCGGAGGGAGCGATCCGCGCGAGTGCCGGAAGCCCGAGGACCAGGCCGGCCGGGATCATCGCCAAGCTCCACCACGAGGGCTCGGTGAGGCCCGCAAGGAACAGCCCGGCGCCCACCAACAGCTGGACGGGCCACCGGATCGACAGCCGGCCCGCCTGGGCGTCCCCGGTCACGTCCGGCATGGACGGGAGGATCAGCGCGGCGATCACGACGAGGAGCGGGAGCGGCGCGACGAACACCCATCGCCATCCGATGGTGGAGGCGAGGAGCGCACCCAGCGGCGGGCCGAGGATCCCGGGGAGGATCCACATCGACGCCAGGAGGGCCAGCACTCGCGGCCGGATCCTTCCCGGATAGCTCTTGGCCACCGTCCCCAGCGACACCGAATAGAACGCCCCGGCACCACATCCCTGGACGAACCGCCCGATGACCAAGACCAACATGCTCGGGGCGAGCCCGGCGATGACGAGGCCGGCGACGTAGACGCCGAGCATGATCGCCAGGGGCCGCCTCGGCCCGTATCGGTCGGTGGCGCGACCGGCGATGGGGATGGAGGCGAAGGTGGCCAGAAACGTGGCGCTGAACGCCCATCCGTAGAGCTGGATCCCCCCGAGGTCCCGGCGGACCGCCGGCAGGATCGTGGTCACGACGAGCGCCTCCACCGCAACGAGGGCCTCGAGGAGCAGCAGGCCCGCGGTCAGTCGGCCCAGCTTGCCCTGAAACACCTCGCGCCATGGAGGTGGCCGGGACACGTCGCTGCCCTCGCCCCCCGGCGCCCGATCCATCGGTGCAAACGCTACCCGAGGGACTTGTCTACCAAACGGTAGAGGGTCATAATCTGCCGAATGGTAGAGATGACGAGCGGCTCTGGGGGACGCCAGAGGCCCGCCGAGGCCTCGATCGTCGGGCGCCTCGCCGGTCGGAACGTGCTGGTCACCGGGGTCACGGGGTTCCTGGGGCAGGCCGTGTTCGAGCGCCTGCTACTGGACTTCCCCGATTCGAGGGTGACCCTCCTGGTCCGGCCCCAGCTCGGCTCCTCGGGCCGCCAACGGGTCGAGTCGCTCATGGGCCGGCCCACGTTCAGCGTCCTTCGCGACCGCGTGGGGGAGGAGGGCATCGCCGGGATCCTGGCAGAGCGCGTCGACGTCCTCGACGGCGACCTGGAACGGGACCTCCCGGCCTTCCCCGGCGACATCGACGTCGTGATGCATTGCGCCGCCACGGTGACGTTCGATCCTCCGATCGACGAGGGGTTCCAGACGAACCTGCTCGGCGCGGTGCGCTTCTACGAGCGGGTGCTCGCGTCGGGAGGCCACCCGCATATCGTCCACGTGTCCACGGCGTACGTGGCCGGCAATCGCAAGGGCGTGATCCCGGAGACCACCCTGGCCCACCGGGTGGACTGGCGGGCCGAGGCCGACCTCGCGCTCCAGGCGCGGCAGGATGTCGAGGCCTCCTCGCGCCAGCCTCAGGTGCTCGACCGGTTGATGGCCAAAGCCAAGCGCGAGCACTCGAGGGCCGGTCCACAGACGGTTGCCGACGACGCCGAGGATCGCCGGAAGCAATGGGTGACCAAGCGGCTGGTGGCCCACGGGCGTGCCAGGGCCCAGATGCTCGGATGGCCTGACAACTACACGTTCACCAAGGCCATGGGGGAGCGAGCCGTCGAGGAGCTCGCCGCGGAGCACGGTGTGCCGCTCTCGATCATCCGGCCCTCGATCATCGAGAGCGCGCTCCAGCATCCCCAGCCGGGGTGGATCGAGGGGTTCAAGATGGCCGAGCCCATCATCCTGGCGTACGGGCGGGGCACGATCCCCGAGTTCCCCGGCATCCCCGAGGGG
>JBOGVH010000202.1:0-2419 GCA_050695235.1 Actinomycetota bacterium | reverse complement strand
GCACGGATCCGGTGAAGGTGGCCAAGGCGGGAGTGAAGCGGGCCGAACGGGAGGGGCTCGACGTCGTCATCGTCGACACGGCCGGGCGCCTCCACGTGGACGAGGAGATGATGAAGGAGGCCCGGCGGGTGAAGGACGCGATCAAGCCCCATCATGTGCTGATGGCCTCCGACGCCATGACCGGCCAGGACGCCGTGGTCCAGGCGCGCGCATTCATGCGTGAGGTCGACACGACCGGGTTCATCCTGACCAAGCTCGACGGCGACGCCCGGGGCGGGGCGGCGCTCTCGATCACCGCCGTGACCGGCCGGCCCGTCTTCTTCGCGGGGACGGGGGAGCGCCCGGCCGACCTGGAGCCCTTCTACCCGGACCGGATGGCCTCCCGGATCCTGGGGATGGGCGACGTGCTCACGCTGATCGACCGGGCCCAGGAGAGCCTCGATGCCGACAAGGCCAAAGAGGCGGCGGAGAAGATGGCCACGGCCCAGTTCACGCTGGAGGATTTCCTGGTTCAGATGCGGGAGATGCGAAAGCTCGGGCCGCTCCAGGATCTGCTGGCCATGCTCCCCGGGATCCCCGGGGGCAAGGACGCGCTGAAGGACCTGGCCGGCCAGGTGGACGAGCGCCAGCTGGCCCGGGCCGAGGCCGTCATCTGCTCGATGACCCCGGAGGAGCGCCGGAACCCCGCTATCATCGGTGGGTCCCGGCGCCTGAGGATCGCCCGCGGTTCCGGGACCACCACGGCCGACGTGAACTCCCTGCTGAAGGAGTTCGACGGGGCCCGGAAGATGATGCGGACGATGCTCGGCGGCAAGCGGGGCCTGAAGATGCCGGGCCTGCCGGGGATGCCGGGGAGCTCGTAAGAGAAGGAACGGGATGACGACGAGGATCAGGTTGCGGCGGATGGGGGCCAAGAAGCGGCCCTTCTTCCGTGTGGTGGTTGCCGACCAGCGAAGCCCTCGCGACGGCCGGTTCATCGAGAACATCGGGAAGTACCACCCGCTCGAGGATCCATCGCTGATCGACATCGACGAGGCGAAGGCGCTGGAGTGGCTCCGAAAGGGCGCGCAGCCCAGCCAGGCCGTTCAGGTGCTGCTGACCAAGGCGGGCATCTGGGAGAAGTTCCAGTCGGAGAAGAAGGAGAGCAAGGCGGGGTCGTGAAAGAGCTCCTCGAGTACATCGCGAGGGAGCTCGTCGAGAACCCCGACGCGGTCGAGGTGAACGAGGTTCACGACGACCGCGGGATCCTCCTCCAGCTCACGGTGGATCCCGAGGACATGGGCAAGGTCATCGGCAAGGGCGGGCGAACCGCCCGAGCCATCCGCCAGGTCGTGAAGGCGGCGGCCATCCGCGAGGGGGTCCACGCTGCGGTCGAGATCGTCGACCAGGGATGAACATCGAGCCGACCGTCGTGGTCGGCCGCATCACCCGGCCCCACGGCCTGAAGGGCGAGCTCTCCGTACTGGTTCTGTCGGAGGTCGAAGGGCGATTCGCCCAAGGCGCGGTGGTCTACCGGGAGGACGGCAAGCCGCTTACCGTTGAGTCGGCGCGGCGCCACCGCGGTGGGTTGCTGGTGAAGTTCCGCGAGGTCCCCGACCGGACGGCCGCCGAACGGCTGTCCCGAAGCGTTCTGGTGGTGCCCGAGTCCGCGTCTCCGCACCTGCCCGACGGCTCATGGTGGGACCACCAGCTCGTGGGCTGCGAGGTGGTCACTGAGTCGGGACGTCCGTTCGGGACGGTGCGCGAGGTGATCCACACGGCCGCCAACGACGTGTGGAGCGCGGTATCGGATGAAGGCGAGACGCTGATCCCGGCACTCAAGGACGTGATCGTCTCGGTGGACACGGCGGGCAAGCGCATCGTGGTCCGTGAGGTCCCCGGCCTCACGGCACCAGAAGAGCGGCCTGCCCGGTAACGCCCGCTGCTAGCCTGCGCGTGTGCGCATCGATGTGTTCACGATCTTCCCCGGGATCGTCGAGGGCCCACTGCGCGAGAGCCTGCTGGGCAAGGCCATCGTGGCCGGCGTCGTCGATGTCCGGGTGCACGATATCCGCGGCTTCGTCACCGACAAGCATCGGCAGGTGGACGACGAACCCTACGGTGGCGGACCGGGCATGGTGCTGAAACCCGAGCCGGTCTTCGCCGCGGTCGAATCGTTGGGAGAGGGAACCAAGCGCGTTATCGTGCTCTCGCCCGCCGGACGCAGGTTGGAGCAGTCACTCGTCCGTGAGCTGGCGAAGGAACCCTGGCTCGTGCTCATCAGCGGCCGGTACGAAGGCGTCGACGAACGCGTCGTAGAGGGCCTTCCGGCCGAAGAGGTGTCGATCGGCGACTACGTTCTGTCCGGTGGCGAGATCCCGGCTCTCGTCGTGCTCGAAGCGGTCACCCGCCTGGTTCCCGGGGTCGTCGGCAGGGAGGA
>JBOGVH010000201.1:0-4040 GCA_050695235.1 Actinomycetota bacterium | reverse complement strand
GGATAGGAGGATGCGCGTAGGATTGGCGCCGCCCGTTCCCCGTCGAGGCCACGCCGTCCTTCTCGGCACGAAGCCGGTCGTACATCAGGCCCTGCAGCTCACCGTCCCGGAACAGGACGGTGCGCTGCGCCGGCGCGCCCTCGTCGTCGAAGGAGAACGACCCCCACGCGTTTCGAACGGTCGCGTCGTCCACCCCGGTCACGAGCGACGACGCCAGCACTTCGCCGATGCGACCGCGGTACACCGACGCCTCCTTGTCCACGATGTCCGCCTCGAGTGGGTGCCCGCAGGCCTCGTGGAACAGCACACCTCCCATGCCCGGCGCGAGGACCACGGGCATCTCGCCGGCAGGGGCGGGCCCGGCGTCGAGCATCGTGACGGCGCGCTTCGCTGCGACTTCGGCCGTCGTGCCCGGCGGGTGCCCCTGGAAGAACTCGAGCCCGGCGAGGCCGGCCGGTCCGTGGAACCCCGTCTGGATGTTCCCGTCGCGCCCCGCGACCACCTGCACCCCCAGCCGGACCCGAGGCCGCGATTCCTCCACCCACCGCCCGTCCGACGTGGCGATCACGATCCTCTGAGTCGAATCGCCGTAGGACGCGCTGACCTGTCGGACGTGGGGGCTGAACGCCCGGGCCACGTCGTCGACCTCGCGCAGCCACGTCACCTTCTGAGCCGCCGGCACGGCCTCCACAAGGCGCTCGGCCCGGTGGACGACCGGCGGATCCTGGGCCCGAAGGTCGACGACCTGGCCGGCCGCACCCGCCGCCACGGCGGCAGCCGCGGCCGACGCTGCCTCGAGCAGTGCATCGCGGTCCAGCCGGTTGGAGAAGGCGTAGCCGAACGAGGTCCCGTGACCGACCCGCACCCCCGCTCCCCGGTCCAGGCCGGAGGTCAGCTCCTCGATCTTCCCGTCGTCCAACCGGATGGTGAGCGAGGATCGCTCCTCGACGAACAGCTCGGCGAAGGAGCCGCCCCGGGCTCGCGCAGCTCGGAGGACCTGGCCGGCGAGTTCGCGGTCGAGCATGGGCCGGGATTGTATCGGCGACCAGTTGATACAGTCCGAGCCCGATCGCCGGAGGATCCCATGCACAGGACGGCCAACATGCTATTCGTGTGGCCGACGGCCTCTGCGCCCCCGACGGGCGGCGCCGACGGCACGGTGACCGTCGACGCGTCGGGCCGGTTCTCGGCCTCCGGTTGAACGGAACCGGTACACCCCGGGATCATCGAACGCAGACCGACCTGATCGCCCTGGGAGCCGTCGCCGGTGGACTGTTCATCTGGTACGTGGGGCTGTTCGTGGTGCGTGGATTCGCCTACCCGGTAGGGCCCGATGGGCCCGTGTACCTGTGGTGGACGCGGCTGGCAGGCCACGACGGGCTCTCGGCCGTGCCGCGGCCAGGCATCCCCGCCATTGCCCTCGTCCTGCAGGGCACGTTGCATCTCCCCCTGACTGCCGTTCTCTCGGCGTTGGAGTGCGTCCTGGGAGCGGCCGTGGGACTGGGCGCGGCGGCGCTCGTCCATCAGCATGCGGTCTCACCGACCGATGGTGCGACTCACATCGACATCGACAGCGGCGGGCCCCGAGCGACCTGGGTGGCGGCTGGCGTGCTGGCCGGGACCTTCGCCGTGCACCTGGCCGCAGGGTACCTGGCCAGCCTGGCCTTCGCCGCATTGTTCCTGGCGGCAGCGACCGCCCTGGCGATGGCCACCTCTCGGGCCACGGTCGCGGCAGTGCTCTTCCTGGGCGCGGCCGGGTCGGCCCATCCGCTCTTCCTCCTCCTCGGGGTCCCCATCCTGGTCGTGGCCGCGGCGCAGGCGTGGCGTACGGACCGGGCGGAGGTCCGTCGGGTCGTCGCCGCGTCGGTCGCAGGCTGCGCCGTGTTCGCAGCGGAGGCGCTGGCCCTCCTCGCTGGGCCGGGTCAGCTGTCGGTGGTCACGTCGCGTGATGGCTTGCTCCGCACAGCGGGGCTGACCGACGTCCTTCGAAGCGCGCACCTGGACCGGCTGGTCCACCGATGGACCCGATACGTCCAATGGGCGTCGATCCCCCTCGCCGTGTACGGACTTCGGGAGACGCGCGGCTTCGTCCGGCGCTTCCTGATCGCCTGGGGAGTGGTGAGCCTCGGCGGGATCGTCATCGGACTGGCCACCGGGCTCTTCCCCCCGGATCGGTTCATCACCTTCGGCTTCGTCGTTCCCATCCTGGCGGCATACGGCCTGGTCCGGCTGTGGCGTGCCGTGCCCACCCGGCGAGTCGTCGCCGTGGCCGTGGCGGGAGGACTGGTCATCGCCATGACGGCGGGGGCGTTCATCGCCTGGGCTCGCCAGAAGCCCTTCGTTTCGACCGCAGAGGTCCAGGCGGTGACCGCGGCCGGCCGGTACGCGTCGGCGGCGCCACCGGGGACCCCGTTGCTCTTCGTCGTGAACGACCGTGACGCCACCGCGACGTTCCTGGCCACGCAGGCGGCGAACGTCATCCGGGCAGCGCTTCCCCCCGATCGCATCCGCGACGCATCCGTGGTCGTGCCCTACCCGAGGGCGGGCCGGCCCACCACGAGTGAGCGCATCGCGCTGGCCCGCATCACGTCGAGGGACGCCGAACAGGCCACCCGCGCGGCAGGCGCGCCCCCTCTCTCGTTCCTGCTCACCCCGTTCGACCGGGTGGACCGCCCACCGCCCTCTATGGCCCGGGTGGCCGACGGCGTGTTCATCGAGACGGCTTCGACGCAGACCGGGCTCCCGCCCGCGATGCCCCGTCCCGTCGATCCCCTGGAACCGTCCTCGCCCGGGGAGATCCTGCTCGCGGCGTTCGCCGTGCTCACCCTCCTGGTCGTGGCGGGCTCCGGTTGGGCAGGGGTGTTCGCCCGGGACGCCGTGGCTCGCCTGGCGCTCGCGCCGATGTGCGGGATGGCCCCATTGATCCTCGCCGGCATCGCGCTGGAGCGCGTGGGGATGCCGCTCACGGGGTCGTTCGGCCCTACCGTCGTCTCAGCGGTGGGGGGCGGGGGCGGCTACCTCGTTCGCTTCCTCCTCGAGCGACGTGCCGGCCCCAAGCCGTCGAACGAAGTCCAGGACGAGCCACACTAGGACCGCCACGGCCACGGGCGTGAGGACGTAGTGGCCGAAGAGCACGTTCGCGTCGTAGGCCCGTGGGTACCGCGTCGGTTCGGAGGCCCATTGGGACACAGCGAGGAGCGTTCCGATCCACACGACGGTCAGGCGCGGGACCTTCGGAAGGAGCCACGCGAGCGGCAGCGTCCAGGCCAGATACCAGGGCAGCAGCACCGGCCCCAGCAGCATCAGGAACAGGAGGCCCCACCCCCACGCGGCGCACTGCGCCTCCGCCGGGATGGAGGGAGCCCGCCGGACCAGGGCGCGTGCGATCAGGAAGAGCGCAAGGACGAACGCGAGGGCGAAGGCCACCCTGGCCACGATGCCCAGCGCTTCGCCGGTCATCGCGTCCAGCACGCGGCCGAAGAATCGCGACGGGGCGAGCCACCCCTGATGTCGGGCGAGCTCCACCATCCCCAGGGTTGGGTCGTTGGCCTGCAGGAACGGCAGGGCGAACAGGAGCGTGATCCCCGCCGCCACCCCCAGGTGGGCGGCGGCCGCGCGGGTCCGCCTGCCGGGTTCGGCCCGAGCCGCGACGACCACCACGAGCAGCAGCAGCGGGACCGCCGCCGTCGCCTTCACCATCGCCCCCAGGGAAAGGACCGCGGTAGCAGGGAGCTCCTTCCCCGCGAACACCAGGGCCAGGGCTCCGGCGATCGAAAGCGCCACGAGCAGGTCGTTGTGACCGCTCGCCACGGACTGGAACAGCACCACAGGGTTCAGCCCGATGATGGCCACGGCGAACGCTTCCCGGTCGGGCCGGACCCTGCGAACCAGTGGAGCGAGGACCGCGATCGTCGCCAGGCTGGCGGCGATCGCGATCGCTCGGAACGCCGCGATCGACGCGGCAATACTTCCGAATATCCGCGCCACTCCCGACGACAACAACGTGAACAGGGGGCCGTACACGGCCGGCGTGTCGACCC
>JBOGVH010000200.1:0-1584 GCA_050695235.1 Actinomycetota bacterium | reverse complement strand
AATCAGGCCCAACCCTTACCCGCCAACCCGGACGCCCCACACGATCCAACGCTCCGAGGCTGGGGTTGGACCCCGGACACGTTCGGGTGGGTCGAGCCGACCGCGCACGCCGTTCTGGCCCTCCAGGTCCTGCGGCCCTCGGCGGGGAGCCCGCTCCTGGACGGCCTGGCCGTCCTCGCGGACCGGGAGTGCGTGGGTGGCGGGTGGAACTATGGGAACCGGGTCGTCCTCGGCGTAGATCTGCCCCCGTATGCGCAGACGACGGCCGTGGCCCTCGTTGCCCTCCAAGGGGCCGAGCCCGAGCTCTTCGCCAGGGGCCTGACAGCCCTCGATCGGCTGTGGCGAGCCGAGCGGCACGGGGGACTGTCGCTGGCCATCGCCTTGGCGGCCTTCCGGCTGGCCGATGAGCCCATCGCCGGGGAGGTCGAACGTGAACTCGATGCCGAGCTCGACCGGACGGGGCTACTCGACGACGTCGTGGCCCTGGCGTGGACGGCCATCGCGGCGGGGCCGGGCCTGGATGCGATCCGGAGGCCGGCGTGAGCCCTCCGATGGACCGCCGTACCTTCCTCAGGCGGGCTGCACAGGTCGGCGTGGGCGCCCTCGTCGTCGGTACCGGCGCCGGGATCGCGGCGGAGGTCCTGGTAGACCGGGCCAGGAGACCCTGGGATACCTCGTTCTTTCCGCTACCGGGCCGCCCGAGGGTTGCGGTGGTCAAGGCGACCTCCTACGACGCGGCCCTGGAACGGATCGTTCTGGACGGGCTCCGGGCCGTGGGCGCCGACGTCGCCGGGAAGAGGGTCGTGCTCAAGCCGAACTTCGTCGAATACGACCCAGGCGCGGCCATCAACACCGACCCCAGGGTGATCGCCGCGACCGTCCTGGCGATGAGGAGGCTTGGGGCGGCCGAGGTGACCGTGGCCGAGGGGCCCGGCCACCGACGCGACACGCAGTTCGCGGTCCAGAGCTCCGGTCTGCTCGAGTCCCTGCACGATGTGGACGCGCCGTTCGTCGACCTGAACACGGCGGCGCTCGTGGCCCGCCGACTCCACAGCTCGTTCACCAACCTCGGCGAGCTGTGGCTCCCTCAGGCCATCGTCGAGGCCGACGTCGTGGTGTCCATGCCGAAGATGAAGACCCATCACTGGGCCGGGGTCACCCTGTCGCTCAAGAACTGTTTCGGGTGCGTGCCGGGACGTATCTACGGGTGGCCGAAGAACGTGCTGCACTGGGCAGGACTGAACGAGGCCATCGTCGACGTCTCGGCCGCGGTTCACCCACACCTGCAGATCGTCGACGGCATCGTGGGTATGCAGGGCAACGGCCCCATCCAGGGAACGCCGATGCCAGCCGGCCTGCTCGTGTTCGGGGCCGATCCGGTGGCCACCGACGTGACGGCCGCCCGGCTCATGGGGTTCGATCCCGCGCGCGTCCCCTCCATCGCCGGGGCGGCCCGGTTCCTGGGCCAGGGCGACCCCGAGCGCATCGACCAGGTGGGTGAGGACGTCGAACGATCGGCCGTGGACTTCGCCGCCCTCCCCCAGTTCCAGTGGATGAAGGTGGGAGCTGCGGGCGGCGGAGGCG
>JBOGVH010000199.1:0-2705 GCA_050695235.1 Actinomycetota bacterium | reverse complement strand
GTCCATGACCGCCGCAGGGTGGCCCTCCGCCGCGGCCAGATTGACCAGCCGTCCCTCGGCGAGCAGGTGGAGCCGTCTGCCGTCGGCCAACCGATACTCGTCGACGAACTCCCGGAGCCGCCGCTTGCTCGAAGCGAGGCTTTCGAGAGCGGCCTTATCGATCTCCACGTCGAAGTGGCCGGCGTTGGCCATGACCGCGCCGTCCCGCATGACCTCCATGTGCTCACGCCCGATCACGTCGCGATCCCCCGTGACCGTGACGAACATGTCACCGATCCGGGCCGCGTCGCGGAGCGGCATCACGCCATAACCCTCCATCGCCGCCTCGAGCGCCCGGATGGGGTCGACCTCGGTCACGACCACCTTCGCGCCCATGCCCCGTGCTCGCGAGGCCACGCCCCGGCCGCACATGCCGTAGCCGCAGACGACGACGGTCCGGCCGGCGAGCAACAGGTTGGTGGCTCGCATGATCGCGTCGATCGTCGACTGCCCGGTGCCGAACCGGTTGTCGAACAGGTGCTTGGTGTCGGCGTCGTTCACCGACACGATGGGATACATGAGCGCACCGTCGTTGGCCATCGCCCGGAGCCGGATGATCCCGGTCGTGGTCTCCTCGGTCCCCCCGATGACGTCTTGGAGCTGATCCTGACGCTCCCGGTGCAGCAGGCTCACCAGGTCGGCTCCGTCGTCCATGGTCACGTGGGGCCGGTGGTCCAGGACGGCGTTGATGTGCCGGTAGTAGGTCTCGTTGTCCTCGCCCTTGATCGCGTAGACGTCGATCCCGCTCTGGTCGCAGATCGCCGCCGCCACGTCGTCCTGGGTGGAAAGAGGGTTCGACGCGCAGACGGCCACCTCCGCCCCTCCGGCCTTCAGCGCATCGACGAGGTTGGCGGTCTCGGTCGTCACGTGCATGCACGCCCCGATCCTGATCCCCTCCAGAGGGCGCTCCTTCTCGAAGCGCTCCCGGACGAGCGCCAGGACGCCCATCTCCCCCGCGGCCCACTCGATGCGCTCGCGGCCCTTCTCGGCCAGGCCGAGATCCCTCACGTCGCAGTCCATCCCGCTCCTTTCGAAAGCACGTCGGCGATCACGGCGCCGATGGTCCCGGCCATGGCATCCGAGGCCTTCAGGACCTCCTCGTGGCTCACCTCGACGCCCACCTTGTTGGTGACGAAGAACAATCCGAGCACCCTCATCCCCAGCGCCCGGGCCGGGACGGCCTCCGGGACCACCGACATCCCGACCACCGCGGCCCCAGAGTTTCGGAGGAACTCGATCTCGGCCGGGGTCTCATAGCTCGGTCCGGCCATCGCCGCGTAGACCCCCCGCGCGACCGGCACGCCCAGACGTTCCGCGGCACCGACGGCGAGATCCGCGAGCTTCTCGTCGTAGGCCCCCACCATGTCCACGAACGGCGGCGTCCCGTCGGGGTGCCGCCATCCGCGGAGCGGGCTCACGCCCATGAAGTTGATGTGGTCGGTGCCCACCACCAGGTGCCCGGTGTCCAGGCCGTCGGCGATCCCCCCGGTCGCGGCGGTCAGGATGACCGTCCCCGCGCCGAGCAGCCGGGCCAGCCGGATGGGGAGGGCGCAGACCGCCATGTCGTTCCCTTCGTAGAAGTGGATCCGCCCCCGGAACGCAGCGGCGGGGACCCCGGCCAGCTCCCCCAGGACGAGGCGCCCCGCATGGCCGGGCACGGTCGGCCGGGGGAACCCAGGAAGCTCCTGGAAGGAGAAGGAGGCCTCCTCGACCAAGCGTTCGGTCGACGCGCCGAGACCTGACCCAAGGACGATGGCCACGGCGGGAGCGAACGCCGTTTGGGACCGCACCACCTCGGCCGCCACATCGGCGAACGAGTCGCTCGGCCCGGGCAGTCCCGGCACGCCTCACGCCTCCGCGAGCGCCCGCTTCACGCGCTCGATGGCCTCGATCGGTGTGGGGTCGATGCCCCGGGCGATGCCCAGATAGCTCGTGGTGAAGTCGCCCAGGAGCGAGAGGGAGAGGAACCGGGACAGCGCCGATCCTCCCGATGCCCACACTTCCTCGACGACGGCGCCGGCCGACCGGGGGATGTCGAGGGATGGTCCGAATCGAGCGGCGACGTCCGGAGGTTCACCTTCGTGGCGAAGGGCGATGAGGAACGAACGTGATCCGGCCCCCTGCGACCACCCGACCACCTCGTTGTGATCCAGCTCGGGCAAAGATGAGGCCCACGCCGGGACCTTGGCATTCTCGTTGAACTGCGTCTTCCACCTGCCGGCGGCGACCGAGCCGATCCCCTCGCCCCCCCACACCACGGGGGTCAGGTCCCCGATCTGCCCGGCCAGGCGCTTGGCCGGATTCACCGCCGAGGGAACAGACGGGGCGCACGTCGCAGCGAGCGCGTCCAGCTCGGCGGTGGCCTCCTCCAGGTCCTGCGCCAGCGACGGGAGGAATCCAACGGCCTCGAGCACCCCGAGTGCGCCGAGCGCGATGTACCCCAGGGCCGCCCTGGGCATGAACCCCCCCGGCAGCGACACGCGGGCCAGATCCAACTCCTCGGCGCGAGCGCCAAGCTCGCCACCGGCGGCGATGGCGATCACGCGGCACCCACGCTTCATCGCCTCTTCGAAGCACGCCAGCGCCTCCGCCGTTCCGCCCGAATAGGAGGATGTCAGCACCAGGGAGTGGGGTCCGCAGAACTCCGGCAGCTCGGAGGTCCGGAC
>JBOGVH010000198.1:0-1510 GCA_050695235.1 Actinomycetota bacterium | reverse complement strand
GGTCCAGCCCAGATCCGTCAGGTGATAGGCGATACTGGCGCCCGCGACGCCGCCTCCGACGATCACCGCCCGCGCCTCGTCCACGTCGCTCAGATCCCCTCGCTCAGTCCCGTCGCTCAGATCCGCGTCGCCGCGTCCTCGAGCCAGCCGCTGATGCCGACATCGGCGGCGCTCTCCAGACACCTGGCGAAATGCCGTCCCGCGTAGTCGACGTAATCGAAGTCCAGAGTGGAAAGGCCCTGCTGGACGACGCCCCACATCGCTTCGCGGAAGTCCGACATGACCCGCATGAGCTTCAACCGGGCCACGTGGGCAGGGGTGACCCGACCGAAGTAGAGCTCGATGAGCAGCATCTGGGCGTCCTCGCTCATGCCGTTGTTGATGGAGAGGTTCCCCAGATCGAAGAACAGGTCGCCCATCCCCGCGTACTCGTAGTCGACGATCAGGACCCGTCCCTCCTTCACCAGGAAGTTGGCGTTCAACAGGTCGTTGTGGCACGGACGGGGAGGGATCGGAGCCCGGCCAAAGGCGCGCTCGATGCGGTCGGCGAACGCCAGCGCGGATCGGTACTCGTCGGGCACCCGTACGCCGTGCTCCTCGGCCACCATGCGGTAGTCGCGGACGACACGGAACGCGTCGAACGTGGAGGTGATGCGGCCCATCGCATGGATGGATTTCACCGACCGCACCACCTGCCCCAAGACTTCCCGCCTCTCGAGGTCCTCGGGCGGCAGCGGATCGGCCTCCACGAACCTCGTGACCAGGGCGTGAAGCTCGGGGAGGTACTCCACGACCTCCGGAGCCACGCCGGCCTTCGCCGCGGCCTTCGCCGCCAGGTGCTCGGCGGCCCGATCGATCCCGAGGAGCTCGGTGTCCTTTCCGGACAGGCGTATCACGAATGACTGGCCCGCGATGTCGACGCGGAAGTTCCTGTTGGTGATGCCCCCGCCGAGCGGCACGACCTCCGGCTCGAGGCCGGACCACGCGGGCACCGCGGCCACGACCGAGGCAAGGTCGGGGTCGAGGGCCTGTGCCACGGCGCGAAGGCTACTCTCATAGGCTAGGCCGAGCGACCCGGCGGAAGGAAACGACGTGCATAAAGCCCTCGTGGTTGGCGCCACCAGCATGGTCTTGCTGGCGTTCGGGTCGTCACTCGGCCCCACGATCGCCAACGCTCAGGGCGCTCCCACCCTGGAGGTCGATCCGTCTTCGGGCGGCGTGGGGACCACGGTGCGGGTCGCCGGCCGAGGGTTCTGCGGGAGCCCGGCGTGCTCCTCGGTCCAGGTCTCCTTCGCCGGCATCGTCGTTGCCGACGGCATCGGCGTCGGGACCGACGGCGGCTTCGCCCAGAGCGTGACGGTGCCCGGTGGGATTCCCCCGGGCGAGAAGGCCGTGGGCGCCACCCAGACCACTGCTTCCGGTGAGCGGCGCGTAGCCGTCGCCACGTTCCAGGTGACGCTGGGCGGAGCCACGGCCACGGCCTCCCCCACGAGCACGGCAACGCCGACGG
>JBOGVH010000197.1:0-2243 GCA_050695235.1 Actinomycetota bacterium | reverse complement strand
ACCCAGAGCAGTCGGGCCCCGTCGAAGAACAGGTCGTCGGACCGGTCGCCGGAGAGGTGCCCTCCCTTCACCAGAACGGCCTGGGGGCCGAACGACCGGATGGCCTCCGCCGCCTCCCTCATCGAGGCCGCCGAGTCCACCCGGAAGCCCGCCAGGCCGCTCGCCTCCGGAAGGTTCGGCGTGACCAGGACGGCCAGCGGCAGGATGCGTTCGCGGAGGGCCTCCACGGCTTCGTCGGCGAGCAACGGGTGTCCGTGCTTGGACATGAACACCGGGTCGACCACCAGGTTCGGAACCCGGGTCTCGGCGACCGCGTCGGCAACGGCCTCCACGATGGCGGCCGACGCACGCATCCCGGTCTTCGCGGCGTCGACGCCGATATCGGTCACCACGGCCCGGATCTGGTCTGCCGCCGTCTGTGGCGACAGCTCCTCGTAGCCGCTCACCCCCTTCGTGTTCTGCACGGTGACCGCGGTGACCGCGGACATCCCGTACACACCGAGGGCGGCGAACGTCTTCAGGTCGGCCTGGATCCCGGCCCCGCCGCCGGAGTCCGATCCTGCGATCGTGAGGGCTCTTGGCCGCTCGCCGTCATCCCGTGACAAAGTGATCCCATCCTTTGGGCTCGAGCGGTGACTCCCGACCTTCGGCGTCCACGGCGACGAGCCCCCCATCGATGATGACGCCGACATCGGTGAGCGTCACTCCGAACCGCTCGTGCAGGTCGCCCCTCGCCCGCGACAGGTTCGTGAGGTCGATCGTGGCGAGCAGCTCGTAGTCCTCTCCGCCCGCCAGCGCGAGCTCCCGAGGATCGACCTCCAGGAACTCCGCGGCCTGAAGGAGCGCCGGAGCCACCGGCAGACGAGGCAGCTCCAGCCGGGTCCCCACCCCGCTCGCCGCGCACAAGCGGGACAGATCCTTGGCCAGCCCATCCGACAGGTCCATCATGGCCGTCGCCCCGGCCTGGGCGAGCGTCTGCCCCTCGCCCACCCGGGCCACCGGCCGAGCCTGGGCATCCAGCAGCTCCCGGCCCCATGGCTCGGCCAGCGCCTGCAGCAGCTTCGCCGGGTCGACTCGAGAGAGCAGGAACCCGCCCGCCGCCGCACCGAGGGACCCGGTGACCACCAATATGTCGCCCGGCCGAGCCCCCGAGCGCGTAACGGCGTGCCCCGACCCGACCTCGCCAACCACCGCGACGGCGATGACACCGGCGTCGGCGCGGTTGGTGTCGCCGCCCACGAGGGCCAGCGCGTACTCGTCGCACGCGGCCCGCATCCCCCCGAAGAGCTCCATCACCCAGGCCGCGTCCACGTCGGCGGGGATCCCCAGCGACACCATCGCGTACCGGGGACTGGCGCCCATGGCCGCGAGGTCGGACACGTTCACCACGATCGACTTGGCCCCCAGATCCCTTGCCGAGATCGATGAGCGCTCGAAGTGCACGCCCTCGACCAACATGTCCGTAGTGAGGACGGTCGACCCGGTCCCGGGTTCCACGACCGCGGCGTCATCGCCGATCCCAACCTGAACGCCGGGGAGCTCCCCGGAGAGCACCTTTCGGAAGGCCTCGACCAGCTCGTCCTCGGTCAGCTCCATGGCACCGGTTCCGGCTCTCCGCGTGGCCCGCCCACGGGAACCTGGTGGGCAAGGTCGTCGGGTAGAATCTAGCCTCTCATCAGGCACGCGGCTCCGTCCGAGCCGTCGATCGTCGAGTGATCGAAGGAGTATCCATTGCTGGTCGAGGCGCGAACCGTCTACCAGAACCCCTCACCCGAGGACCTGCGGAGCTTCACCGAGGAGATGCCGCAGTGCCGGATCACGGAGTTCGGCAACGTGAACGTGCAGACCCGGGTGACCTCCCGTTCCGCAGGCAGCACGTTCGTGGTCACGGACGATCCGGCGTCGGCGAGCGGCAAGACCATGACCCGCGAAGAGTACGGGCGCATCGCCTCGATGCAGGATGCCTATCTGGCCAAACAGGACGTCGTGGTCATCGACGGCGCCATCGGCAACGACGAGAGCTTTCGGACGCCGGCCCGCCTCACGATCGAGAAGGCCAACGCCAACATCGCCGGCATGCAGCAGAGGCTGTACTTCCCCGTCGACGGTGGTGAGCCGGACGTCGAGGTCATCTATACCCCGAACCTGACCGCGCCTGGCTACCCGGACGACCGCGTCATCGCCGTGGACCTGGCGAACGGCGTGACCAGGGTGCTGAACTCCGACTACTTCGGCGAGTCGAA
>JBOGVH010000196.1:0-3154 GCA_050695235.1 Actinomycetota bacterium | reverse complement strand
GGGATCAACGACGCGACCGGGCCCGCCTCGGCCACGCCGAGGCGGGTCCGGGTGACCGGCTCGCCCTCGGCCACGTCGGATCCGACGGTCTCCCCAACGGCGAGGGTCACGGTTCGGAGCGCTCCCGGCGGCGCGAAAGACGACGGGATCTCCGCGACCCGGAGCATCGACTCGGTCAGGACCTTTCCCCGCTCGATGGGACCGGCGGCGACGACGACCGGCTGCATCGTGCCGACCACCGGCCGAAGCGCTTCAAGCCTTACCGCGTACCCCCGGACGAGCCCGTACGCGGCCACGGCTGCCACGACCGCGAGGAACGCGAAGGCCTTCGAGATCGGCGACCACCGGCGCCGGAACATGCATCACCCCCACGAAGCGAGCAGGGGGAAGCTGCCCGACGCTAATGGATGCGTCGGTCGCGCGCTGTGAGGCCGATCACACTCCCCGGGGTTTCTCCCCGAGGGGAAGGACCCGCACCCGGAACTCCTCCAGGGCCGCCTGACCCACGATCATGGCGACGGACTCGCGGATCCGATCCCCGAGTTGCTCCGGGTCCTCCGAGGTCTTGAACCGAAGCTCGACGGTGACGAGGACGGGCTCGGCAGCCATGGGCCCCATCGTACCCTCGCCACTAGACCTCGAACCGTGCTCCTCGCAGGGCCGTGACGCAGGGGCAATCGCGCTCCTGCGGCAGGGCGGGGATCGATGCGAACAGCAGCTCACGGAGCTTCGCGTTGTTCCGCTCGAACACTTCGATCACCGCTTCGTGCGTGACCGGCGGGACGCCCGGGACGCCGACGTCGTAGTCGGTGATGAGCGAGACGTTCGCGTAGCAGATCTCCAGCTCACGCGCGAGGAGCGCTTCCGGATACCCCGTCATGTTGATGGTGTGCCATCCCATCTCGTAGAACCACGCGGACTCGGCACGCGTGGAGAACCGTGGCCCCTCGATCACGACCATCGTTCCGCCATCGTGCATGGAGATGCCGAGCTCGGTGCCCGTCTTCACCGCGGCCTCGCGCATCGTGGGGCAGTACGGGTCGGCGAAGGCGACGTGCGTGGTGACCGGACCGTCGTAGAAGGTGTGGGGCCGCGACCGGGTCCGGTCCACCAGCTGGTCACAGACGACGAAGTCACCGATCTGCACCCCCGGTTGGAGCGAGCCGGCGGCGCAGGGCCCCCAGATCCGCTGCACTCCGAGTTCCTTCATGGCCCACAGGTTGGCCCGGTAGTTGATCCGGTGCGGAGGGTACTGGTGCTTCACCCCGTGGCGGGGGATGAACGCGACCGAGTGGCCACCGACCTCGCCGATCACGGGTGAGGCGGAGGGGCTGCCGTAGGGCGTGTCCACGTCCACGGCTTCCGAGGACTCCAGGAACGAGTAGAACCCCGACCCCCCGAAGACGCCGATCTCGGCCGTGCTCAGGCGCTCTTCTCCTTGGCGCTGCCGGTGGTGGTCTTGTCGCCGGCCGGCTTCGAATCAGCCTTCGTCTCGCCACCCTTCGCATCGGGCTTCGCATCGGGCTTCGCATCGGACGTTGATCCCGGTGTCCCCTCGGACGACCCGGCTTGGGCCTTGGAGCGGCTGTCCGTGGCGTAGAACCCCGATCCCTTGAACACGATCCCGGCCGGATGGAACACCTTCCGCAGCGGTCCTCCACAGACCCCGCACGTGGTGGGCGGTGTCTCGCTGATCCGCTGGAACACCTCGACGTGTTGTCCGCACTTCGTGCAGGCGTACTCGTAGGTCGGCATCGTGCATCGATTCTATCGGAGCGGGGTATCCATCCAGCCGAGGTCGGGTGTTCGACCGGATGGATCGGCGGCATGACGAGTACCGCGCCGGTTCAGACTAGGGAGACCGGCCGACTGGAGCCTCGTTTGGCCCCGGAGTAGACTCACCTACCCTTTGGGGGAGGTCCCATGAAGGTCAGGAAGGCTGTCATCCCCGCCGCCGGCCTGGGGACCAGGTTCCTCCCGGCCACCAAGGCGCAGCCCAAGGAGATGCTCCCAGTGGTCGACAAGCCGGCCATCCAGTACGTGGTGGAGGAGGCCGTGCGGGCCGGCCAGACCGACATCCTCATCATCACCGGCCGGGGCAAGCGTTCCATCGAGGCTCACTGCGACCGGTCGGTCGAGCTCGAGAACTTCCTGGAGTCCAGGGGGAAGTTCGACGAGCTGAAAGAGGTCCGGGAGATCTCGGAGATGGCCTCCATCCATTTCATCCGGCAGCGTGACCCACTGGGCCTGGGCCACGCGGTGCTGGTGGCCGAGGACCATGTCGCGGGCGAGTCCTTCGCCGTCCTCCTCGGCGACGACCTGATCGCCGGGAACACGCCCCTCCTCCAGGAGATGCTACGGATCCACGAGCGGTACGGGCGGAGCGTGATCGCTGTGGTGGAGGTGGCCAGGGACGAGATCGCCATGTACGGCTCGATCGAGCCCGAGTTCGTCCAGGAGCGGCTGGCCCGGGTGGTCTCCATCGTGGAGAAGCCTTTGCCGGACGACGCGCCCTCCAACCTCGCGGCCATCGGCCGATACGTGCTGACGCCCGAGATCTTCGACAGCCTGCGCGCCGCCGAGCCCGGCAAGGGCGGCGAGATGCAGCTGACGGACGCCCTGAACGACCTGGCCCAGGAACAGGCCGTGTACGCCTATGTCTTCGAGAACGGCCGGTTCGACGTGGGGAACAAGCTGGACTATCTGAAGGCCACGATCGAGCTGGCAGTGGATCGCGAAGACGTGGGCCAGGAGATCCGCGAGTACCTGGCCGATCTGGTGCAGCGCAAGAAGATCCTGTAGGCGCTCCGTCCCGGCCCGGTCGGTAGACTGCCCGGGATGGCCTCGAGCGCGACACACCTCCACGACCACGACAGCGGTGAGGGCCTGCTCTCGGTGGACGACGCCAGGGAGAAAGTCCTGTCCCAGGTCCAGCCGCTCTCCACCATCAACCTCCCGCTCACGGAATCACACGGCTGCGTGCTGGCCGAGGAGGCGGTGGCCTCCTCGAACATCCCCGACTTCCCCTCGTCGGCGATGGACGGGTTCGCCGTCCGATCGAGCGACGTGGCGGGGGCGTCGCCGGGATCGCCCGTCGAGCTCGCGATCGTGGGGCGGGCCCCGATTGGCCGTCGTCCCGAGGCGACCGTGGGTG
>JBOGVH010000195.1:0-4412 GCA_050695235.1 Actinomycetota bacterium | reverse complement strand
CCTGAAGGCGTTCGACCGCCCCATCTACTACAGCCACAACAGCCTGAGCAACCAGACGTGGGAGCGAAAGGCGGAGCGGCTCCGCGAGCTGTTCCCCCATATGACGGTCGAGCTGTATGAGGGCCTCAGTCACCTGAACACGTCGCACGCCGCCGAGCCAGAGCGCGTGGCCGCCGCGTTGCGCCGGTTGTGGGGATCGGAGGCGACGGCCAGGTAGGTTCCGGCGGCCCGTAGGTTCCGGCGGTTACCGGTCTGGGCCAAAATCCCACACCTGGCCTGCTCCGAGCGCTAGCATCCGGCCCCCTGATCGGGAGGCTGTGATGCAGACGGACCGGTGGACCTACACCAGGAAGCGCTCCATCAGGTTGAGCTCCGGGAGATCCTCGCTGCCCAGACCGCAGTACGAGTTCAACGTGGTCGCCGGCATCCTCATGGCGATCTGCGTCCTGCTCATCGCCGTTCGCCTCTAGCCCGCACCACCATCTGGCTCCCGCCGTCGGGACGGCGAACGAACGCGGCACCGCTAAGGCTTGATGTTCTGGTTCAGGTGGAACAGGTTGTCCGGGTCGTACTTCCTCTTCACGTCCACCAAGCGGTCGTAGTTCCCCTTGTAGTTGGCCTTGATCCTGCTCTGGTCGTCCTCGGCCATGAAGTTGATGTAGCCGCCCTCCTCCGAGAGCGGCGCGGTGGCGTCGTAGTAGTCGCGGACCCACTTGATGTTCGCCTCGTTCGCGGTGGGATCGGGCCACATGCCGGCGATCACGGTGGCGAACGTGGCGTCCCGATACGCGAACGCCGTTGCATCGGGCGCCACGCGATGGCAGGCCCCGTTGATCGAGTAGATGTGCACGGTTGAGTTGACCACCGGCACCTTGGGCCCGTGGGCCAGGTGGGCCTCGATCGCGTCGTCCGTCAACTCCTTGACGAAGTTGGCCTTCCAGTAATGCTGGAGGCCGGGAGGGGCGAGGGCGTCGAACGCCGCGTTGAGAGCCGGGTACGGCATGGGGCCGACGTGCTCCGCGACGACGGGCGCGACGTCGTGGAGTGGCTTCAGCACCGTCTCTCCCTCCGCGAGCGGACCGGCCCAGCACGCCACGAACGCCAGGAAGGTCTCGCCGTGCCGCTCCTCGGGGATGAACGGGAGCGGCGGCGCGATCTGGAAGGCCGGGAACCCGCCGAACTTCTCGGGGGCGTCGACGATGAAGTCTCGGTAGAACCTGATGACGTCGCCTGCGTCCTCCAGCTCGAAGAACATGGGACCGCCGTAGATGTCCTTGATCGGCTCCAGCTTGAACTCGAACGACGTCACGACGCCGAAGTTGCCGCCTCCGCCACGAAGGGCCCAGAACAGATCCGCGTTCACGTTCTCGGTCGACACCAGGAACCTGCCGTCCGCCGTCACGACGTCGGCGGAGATCAAGTTGTCGCAGGAGAGGCCGAGGCCGCGCGCGAGGTAGCCGATCCCGCCACCGAGCGTCAAGCCGCCGACCCCGGTAGTGGAGAGGATGCCGCCCGTCGTGGCGAGCCCGAAGGCGTGGGTCGCGGCGTTGAAGTCTCCCCACGTGGCGCCGCCCTCCGCCCGGGCCGTCCGCCTCGCCGGATCGACGCGGACCCCCTTCATCCGGGAGAGGTCGACGACCACCCCCCCGTCACACGTGCCGAACCCCGGCACGCCGTGCGAGCCACCGCGGATGGCCAGGTCGATCCCGCTTTCGCGAGCGAAGTTCACCGCGGCGATGACGTCGCCGGCGTTCACCGGGCGCACCACGACCGCCGGCCGCCGGTCGATCATGGCGTTATAGACCCTGCGGGCTTCCTCGTACGCCCCGTCCCCTGGGGCGATGACGTCCCCGCGTACCTGCTCGCGAAGTTGATCGACGGTCGGCCTGGCCATGCTTCCCCTCTCCCTTCCTCGGCTGATGGCGTGTCTTACTACAGATGGTCGGGCGAATGCACATCGGCCAGCCCGACCGCTCGGCCGGGACCGCCCGTCCCGCTGGCCCCGGCCCTCCGGTCCTAGACTCCTGGCGTGCGATGCCCGAACTGCGCCTGAGGCCGGTCGATGAACACGAACCGGCTGGAGACCTTCGCCGACGGCGTGTTCGCCATCGCCGCGACGTTGCTGATCCTGAACGTGGACGCGCAGGTTTCCGAGGACGTTCCCGACCTGGGAGGACGACTTCTCCACATCTGGCCTTCCTACGCCGCGTACGCGGTCACGTTCTTCACGATCGGGATCGTCTGGGTGAACCACCACACCGTCATGTCGCAGATCGACCGGGCCGACCGAGTGTTCCTGTTCCTGAACATCGGGTTCCTGATGCTCGTGCGTTCGCGCCGTTCCCCACCCGGCTCATCGCGGAACACATCCGGGGGGAAGGGGCCCAGGCCGCGACGCCCACCTACGGCATCACCCTGGTTCTCGTGGCGGTCCTGTTCAACGCGCTGTGGCTCTATGCCTCAGTCGGAGCGCGGCTGCTCCGTGCGGACCACGACCCCAAGGTCGTGCGGGGAATCACCAGGAGCTACCGGCCGGACCGGTGACGTATCTTGCGGCGACGCTGATCTCGATCCTCAGCCCAACCGTCGCGGTGATCCTCTTCGCGACGATCGCGGCCCTCTACATCCTGGAGAGCTTGGTGTTCGGCCGGACGAAGCAGCGAGAGTGACGTTCATGCGTCTTCGGTCTGGTGGAGGGCGGGCCACCTCCCCGCCCTCCACACGAACCTCAGACCGAGCGCTGGTAGGCCCGGAACGCGCGGGTCGCGAGCCACGCGCACACGGTCGCGAACACGAGCAGGTAGCCCGCGCGGGCGAACACGATGCCCCAGTTCGGGGTGGCGGTCAGCGCCTCCCGTCCCGCCACCACCGCCCAGTTCACCGGGTTGAATCGGGCAACGGATCGGATCCAGCCGGGCACGAGGTTCTGGGCCATGAACACCGACGACAGGAACGTGAGCGGCAGGATCACGAAGTTGACCGCGGCGATGACCGTCTCCTCCTTGCGGACGACCGCGGCCAACCCGGTCGACAGCGACGCGAACGCCGCGCCGAGCAGGACCGAGCAGGCCACCAGTACGACCAGCCCCAGGAGCTCCGGGTACCGGGCGCCGAGCGCCAGGCCCAGCGACACGAGGATGGCCGACTGGATCACCGCCACCAGGCCGAGCTGGACCAGGCGTCCGCCGATCAGCGCGCCCCGGCTGACCGGCGTCACCAGGAAACGGTCGATCACCCCGTTGTCGAGGTCCCAGATCAGGCCCATGCCGGCCCATCCGCCGGAGAACAGGACGGTCATCACGACGATCCCCGGTGTCAGGAAGTCGATGTACGAGCCGGCCCCGAAGCCGGGGATCTGGACGATCTGCTTGAACAGCTGCCCGTAGAGCAGGATCCAGATGATCGGCTGGATCAGCGTGAGCGCGACCCATGCGGGCTGGCGGAACAGCGCCCGCAGGTGACGCACGGTCATGTACCAGGTGTGCCGGAGCGCGGCGGTCATCGACGGGCCTCCTTCTTCTCGTGTCGGTCCCCTTCGGGTATCTGCTGCTCGGCTTGGCTGAACGTGCGCCCGGTGTACCGCAGGTACACGTCGTCGAGCGAGGGTCGGGCGACGGTCACCGACGCCACACGCACGCCGCTCGCCTCCAGCGTCTGGAGCACGATCGGGACGGCCCGCGCACCGTCGTCGGCCCGCGCGCGGAGCGACCGGCCGTCGACCGAGACGTCGCGGACCTCGCTCAGCCGGCCGAGCGCGTGGGTCACGCGGCCGTTGGACTCGGGGTCCTGGAGCTCGATGCTGATGGCGTCGCCGCGAAGCTCGCCCTTCAGCTGCTCGGGCTCACCCTCGGCAACGATGCGGCCGCGGTCCACGATCACCAGGCGCCGGGCCAGCCGGTCCGCTTCCTCCAGATAGTGCGTGGTGAGCAGGACCGTGATGCCCTCCTCGGACGCCAGGCGCCTGATCTCCTCCCACAACCCGGTCCGAACCTCCGGGTCCAGGCCGGTGGTGGGCTCGTCCAGGAACAGGATCCCTGGACCGTGGATCAGCCCGAGCGCGATGTCGAGTCGCCGCTGCATCCCGCCCGAGTACGTCCGCACGATGCGGTCGGCAGCATCGGCGAGCCCGAACCGTTCGAGGAGCTCGGAGGCGCGCCGCTCGAGGTCGCGCCGGCCCATCCCGAACAGCTGGCCCTGCAGCCGCAGGTTCTCCCGGCCGGTGGCATCCTTGTCAACGCCCGACCGTTGGGCCACGACGCCGATGGTCCGCCGAACCCGGTCCGGCTGGCGAAGGATGTCGAACCCGCCGACGAGGGCCTGGCCCTCGTCCGGCCGGGACAGCGTGGTCAGGATCTTCACCGTGGTGGACTTGCCGGCCCCGTTCGGTCCGAGCATCCCGAAGACGGTCCCGG